>NZ_JBYTDD010000012.1:0-152997 GCF_058791055.1 Pseudomonas sp. EU05-FHT14B02
GTGGTGGGTGATGACGGGATCGAACCGCCGACATTCTGCTTGTAAGGCAGACGCTCTCCCAGCTGAGCTAATCACCCGTTTGCATCTCCGAGGCCGCGAAATTTACGCAGGTAACGAACCTAAGTCAATAGCAGGATTGAAGTTTTTCTGAAAAAGACAAAATTATGTCTATGCAGCAAGAGCGCTTTCGCGAGCAAGCCCGCTCCCACAGGGGAATGCATTCCAAATGTGGGACCGGCGGTGCGACGATTCGACTTGCTCGCGAAAGCAGCACATTCAACATCAAACCCGGAGCTTACTCGCTGTAAATCATCTTCTTGGTCATGCCGCCATCGACCACAAATTCCTGGCCGGTGACAAATCCGGCATTCCTCGACAGCAGCCAGGCCACCATCGCCGCGACATCCTCGACCTTCCCCACCCTGCCCGCCGGATGCTGGGCATGATCGGCCTCGGTCAAGGGTTCGGCACGTTGCACCGAGGGGTCGCGCGCATCGATCCAGCCAGGACTGACGGCATTGACCCGGATCTCCGGGCCAAGGCTGATGGCCAACGCATGCGTCAGGGCCAGCAAACCACCCTTGCTCGCCGCATAGGCCTCCGTGTCGGGCTCTGACTGCCCGGCGCGGGTCGAGGCCAGATTGACGATGGCGCCGCTGTGAGCGCGCAGGTACGGTGCACAGTGTTTGGCCAGCAACATCGGCCCACTGAGGTTCACCGCCAACACCCGATTCCAGTGAGCCAGGTCGAGGCTTTCCAGTGTGATGTTGTGCGGATCGGCAACCGCTGCATTGCACACCAACGCATCCAGGCGCCCGAACTGACCGAGCACCTCGGCTACGCCCAGCGCGACTTGCCCCTCGTTGGAGACATCCATGGCGATGAACCAGGCATTGTCGCCCAGCACTTTCGCCACTTTCGAACCGCGCTCCCGGTCCAGATCCGTCAGCACGACTTGCCAGCCTTCGCTGATCAGCCAGGCCGAAATCCCCAGACCAATACCCCGCGCAGCACCGGTCACCAGCGCTACGCGGCCATTTGAGCCGGTGGTCGGCGCAGACAACTCGATCACAACGCAGCCAGGCCGCGTGCCAGATCGGCTTGCAGGTCCGCCACGTCTTCCAGGCCGACCGCAACGCGGATCAGGCTGTCACGAATACCCGCCGCTTCACGCTCTTGCGGCGCCAGGCGACCATGGGAGGTGGTGCTCGGATGGGTGATGGTGGTTTTGCTGTCACCCAGGTTGGCGGTGATCGAAATCAGGCGCGTGGCGTCGATAAAGCGCCAGGCGCCCTCTTTGCCGCCCTTGACCTCAAAACTGACGACCGCACCGAACCCCTTCTGCTGGCGCAGCGCCAATTCGTGCTGCGGATGGCTCTTGAGGCCGGCGTAATGGACTTTCTCGATACCGTCCTGCTGCTCCAGCCACTCGGCCAGCTGCTGGGCGTTGGCGCAATGGGCCTTCATCCGCAGGTTCAACGTTTCCAGGCCCTTGAGGAAGATCCAGGCGTTGAACGGGCTCAGGGTCGGCCCGGCGGTGCGCAAGAAACCAACCACCTCTTTCATCTGCTCGCCACGACCGGCCACGACACCGCCCATGCAACGACCCTGGCCGTCGATGAATTTGGTGGCCGAGTGCACGACGATGTCCGCGCCCATTTTCAGCGGTTGCTGCAATGCAGGGGTGCAGAAGCAGTTATCGACCACCAGCATCGCACCTTTGGCGTGAGCGATTTTCGCCAGTTCGGCAATGTCCACCAGCTCGGCCAGCGGGTTGGACGGCGATTCGACGAACAGCAATTTGGTGTTGGCCTTGATTGCCGCGTCCCAGCCGGACAAGTCCGCCAAGGGCACGTAATCGACTTCGATACCGAAACGTTTGAAGTACTTCTCGAACAGGCTGATGGTCGAGCCAAACACGCTGCGTGACACCAGCACGTGATCGCCGGCGCTGCACAGGCTCATCACCACCGCCATGATCGCGGCCATGCCGGTCGCGGTGGCCACGGCCTGCTCGGCGCTTTCCAGCGCGGCAATGCGCTCTTCAAAGGCACGCACAGTCGGGTTGGTGTAGCGCGAGTAGACGTTGCCCGGCACTTCGCCGGCAAAACGCGCGGCGGCATCGGCGGCGGTACGGAATACATAGCTGGAAGTGAAGAACATCGGATCACCGTGTTCACCTTCCGGCGTACGGTGTTGACCGGCACGTACGGCCAGGGTATCGAACGCTACGCCTTCGAGGTCGCTGTCCAGCCGACCGGCATCCCAATCCTGACTCATGCTGTCACTCCTTGCCTTGCTCTTGATAGATAAATGTCTTTTTGCCAGATACAAAACCGGCCCCTCAGGGCCGGTAGTTACTCAGTTGTTGTACAGATCGATGATCGCACTGACTGCCTGCGTCTTGACCTTGGAGGCATCGTTGCGTGCCTGCTCGATCTTGTTCAGATACGCTTCGTCGACGTCGCCGGTGACGTACTGGCCGTCGAACACCGCGCAATCGAACTTGTCGATCTTGATCTTGCCGCCCCCGACCGCTTCGATCAAGTCAGGCAAGTCCTGATAGATCAGCCAGTCGGCACCGATCAGGTCTGCCACGTCCTGGGTCGAACGGTTGTGGGCGATCAGCTCGTGAGCGCTCGGCATGTCGATGCCGTAGACGTTCGGGTAGCGAACCGCTGGCGCCGCGGAGCAGAAGTAAACGTTCTTGGCACCGGCTTCGCGGGCCATCTGGATGATCTGCTTGCAAGTGGTACCGCGAACGATGGAATCGTCCACCAGCATCACGTTCTTGCCGCGGAATTCCAGCTCGATGGCGTTGAGTTTCTGGCGTACGGATTTTTTCCGCGCGGCCTGGCCCGGCATGATGAAGGTCCGGCCGATGTAGCGGTTCTTCACGAAGCCTTCGCGGAACTTCACGCCCAGGTGGTTCGCCAGCTCCAGCGCGGCGGTGCGGCTGGTGTCCGGAATCGGGATGACCACGTCGATGTCGTGATCCGGGCGCTCGCGCAGGATCTTCTCGGCGAGTTTCTCGCCCATGCGCAGACGGGCCTTGTAGACCGAAACGCCATCGATGATCGAGTCCGGACGCGCCAGGTAGACGTGCTCGAAGATGCACGGGGTCAGGGATGGGTTGGTCGCGCACTGACGGGTGTACAGCTTGCCCTCTTCAGTGATGTAGACCGCTTCGCCCGGTGCCAGGTCGCGAATCAGGGTGAAGCCGAGCACGTCCAGGGAAACGCTTTCCGAGGCGATCATGTACTCGACGCCTTCGTCGGTGTGACGCTGGCCGAAAACGATCGGGCGGATGCCGTGCGGGTCGCGGAAACCGACGATGCCGTAGCCGGTGATCATCGCTACGACGGCATAACCACCGACGCAACGGTTGTGCACGTCGGTGACGGCGGCGAAAACGTCTTCTTCGGTCGGCTGCAACTTGCCGCGCTGGGCCAGTTCGTGTGCGAACACGTTGAGCAGTACTTCCGAATCGGAACTGGTGTTGACGTGGCGCAGGTCAGATTCGTAAATCTCCTTGGCCAGTTGTTCAACATTGGTCAGGTTACCGTTGTGCGCCAGGGTGATGCCGTAAGGCGAGTTGACGTAAAACGGTTGAGCTTCAGCCGACGTCGAGCTGCCCGCGGTTGGATAACGCACATGGCCAATACCCATGTGACCGACCAGGCGCTGCATGTGACGTTGCTGGAACACGTCACGCACCAGGCCATTGTCCTTGCGCAGGAATAACCGGCCATCATGGCTGGTCACGATACCGGCAGCGTCCTGGCCGCGGTGCTGGAGGACGGTTAGCGCGTCATACAGCGCCTGATTGACGTTCGACTTACCGACGATACCGACGATGCCACACATGCGACGCAACCCCTACTTAATGGATCTGAACTGAGCACTACTCACTGAGGCGTTTTGGCCATCGGCAAGAGTTGCTCCTTGAACGGAATATCAGCGGGTACGCTGATTCCGCTGGCAAGCCACTGACTGCTCCACCCGAGGATCAGGTTTTTGGACCAGTCTGCAACCAATAAAAATTTTGGCACGAGCTGTGACTCTTTCCACCACTCGTCCTGCTGTACCGGCCCCAGGCTCAACAGCCCGACGGCGATAACCACCAGCAACCCGCCACGGGCGGCGCCGAAGGCCATGCCGAGGAATCGGTCGGTCCCGGAGAGCCCGGTGACGCGAACCAGTTCGCCGATAAGATAATTGATCATTGCGCCTACGATTAAAGTGGCGACAAACATGATGGCACAGCCCGTTATTATACGTGCCGATGGCGTTTGAATGTACCCGCCGAGGTACTCGGACAGTGAGCCACCGAACATCCAGGCTACGACTCCTGCGATGATCCAGGTCAACAGCGACAGTGCTTCCTTGACGAAGCCGCGGCTCAGACTGATCAATGCGGAGATGGCGACGATTGCAACGATCGCCCAGTCAACCCAGGTAAATGGCACAGTGCAGCCTACAGACGGATAAGGCGGCGCATTTTAGCAGAGCCCATGCTTATCGGTAAGCTGCGATTGTCAGTGCATTTCAAATCGGGCCGATAGTTTTAGCCACGCTCCGGTTGAAAGCGCACCACAAACCCCTTGAGGTTCTGTTGGCGGTTGAGCAAGTCACGCAGCCGGTCGGCTTCGGCACGCTCGATCAGCGGCCCGACATACACCCGGTTTTTGCCGTCGGCGGTACGGATGTAGGCGTTGTAACCCTGGCTGCGCAGGGTTTTCTGCAGTTTTTCCGCGCTTTCACGGTTCGACAGGCTGGCCAGTTGCACCGACCAGCTGACAGACAAACCATTGGCATCGACACGGCTTTGCGTGGTGTCCGGCTTGCCCGGTGCCGCGGTGATTGGCTGGGCAGGCGCCGTTGCAGGCTTAGCCGCCAAAGCCGGGACCGGCGCGGGTGCAGCCGGCTTGGCTGCCGGCGCTGGCGTTGGTACCACCGGAACAGCTGGCACTGCCGATTCCTGCTGGGCGATTTCGTCATCGCTCGGCACGGGCTCCTGAGGCAGGGCTTGCGGCTCAGGCACCGCCACGGGCTCGACCTGTACCTGGGGCATCTCCGGCGCCTGCGGAGCCGCGGGCGCTTCGACCGTCACCTGGCGTTGTTCGTCCTGACGGGAAAACAGCATCGGCAGAAAAATCACCGCCAGCGCGACCAACACCAGGGCGCCAACCATGCGCTGTTTGTATGCCTTATCCAGCAATGCCATTTGCCGCTTCCTCCGTGGAGCGCCGGGCCAACCACTCAAGGGCCTCGGCGACACAATAAAATGATCCGAACAACAGGATTTCGTCGTCGCTCGTGGCCTGCGCGCACTGCCCTTCCAGGGCGGCCGCGACACTGTCGTATGACGTGACCGACGCACCAAGACCTTGCAACGCGGCGTGCAAATCCGCAACCGAACGTGCCCGAGGCGAATCCAGAGGTGCAACGGCCCAGTGCTGGACACTAGCATTCAATTCACCGACAACACCACCCAGGTCTTTGTCCGCCAGCAACCCGAACACCGCCAGACGCTTGCCGACCGGCGGGCGGCTGGCCAGGCGACGAGCCAGATACTCCGCCGCATGAGGGTTATGCCCCACATCCAGCAATAGATTCAAGCGCTTGCCTTGCCACTCGAACTCACGGCGATCCAGGCGACCGACCACCCGAGTGGCCCGTAGCGCCTCGATAATCTGCGCATCCGCCCAAGGCAAGCCCAGCAGCAGGTAAGCCTGCAACGCCAGTGCGGCGTTTTCCATCGGTAGATCGAGCAGTGGCAGGTCGCGCAGCTCCACCGCGCACCCCTGCCCATCGACACCGCGCCATTGCCAGTTGTGATCGGTCACACCGAGGTCAAAATCGCGCCCACGCAGGAAAAACGGGCAATTGAGCTCGCGTGCCTTGTCCAGCAGAGGTTGTGGAGGATTCAGATCGCCGCAGAGCGCAGGCGCGCCCTGACGGAAAATACCGGCCTTCTCGAAGGCCACGGACTCCCGGGTATCACCAAGGTAGTCCGCATGATCGACGCCAATACTGGTAACCAGCGCCATGTCGGCGTCCACCACGTTGACCGTGTCCAAGCGACCGCCCAGACCGACTTCCAGCACCACTGCATCGAGCCCGGAGCGCTGGAACAGCCAGAATGCCGCCAGGGTACCCATTTCGAAGTAAGTCAGGGACGTGTCGCCGCGCCCGGCCTCTACCGCGGCAAAGGCCTCGCACAGTTCGGCATCCGTGGCTTCGACACCATTGACGGTTACCCGCTCGTTGTAACGCAGCAGGTGTGGGGAGTTGTACACCCCCACTTTCAAGCCCTGGGCCCGCAGCAAGGACGCCACGAACGCACAGGTGGAACCTTTGCCGTTGGTCCCGGTGACCGTAATCACCCGAGGCGCCGGCTTACCCAGTCCCATTCGGGACGCTACCTGCTGCGATCGCTCCAGGCCCATGTCGATGGCTGAAGGGTGCAACTGCTCAAGGTAGGCGAGCCATTCGCCAAGGGTACGTTGGGTCATAGGCTGGCGGGTACCGGTGGAACAACGATCGGCTCGATGGGGGCAGCCACGAACTTCGGCGTCGGCAGCCCCATCATTTGTGCCAGCAGGTTGCCCAGACGCGGACGCAGCTCCTGACGGTCAATGATCATGTCGATGGCGCCGTGCTCCAGCAGGAACTCGCTGCGCTGGAAGCCTTCCGGCAGTTTCTCGCGCACGGTTTGCTCGATCACACGCGGGCCGGCAAAACCGATCAACGCCTTCGGCTCGCCGACAATCACGTCGCCCAGCATCGCCAGACTGGCGGAAACGCCGCCGTAGACCGGGTCGGTCAACACGGAGATGAACGGGATGCCTTCTTCACGCAGACGGGCCAGCACCGCTGAGGTCTTGGCCATTTGCATCAGGGAAATCAGCGCTTCCTGCATCCGTGCACCGCCGGAAGCCGAGAAGCAGATCATCGGGCAACGTTTTTCCAGGGCGTAGTTGGCGGCGCGAACGAAACGCTCACCGACGATGGCGCCCATCGAACCGCCCATGAAGGCAAATTCGAACGCCGAAACCACGACCGGCATGCCCAGCAAAGTGCCGCTCATGGAAACCAGTGCGTCTTTTTCGCCAGTCTGCTTTTGTGCAGCGGTCAGGCGGTCCTTGTACTTCTTGCCGTCGCGGAATTTCAGACGGTCAACCGGTTCCAGGTCCGCACCCAGCTCGGCACGGCCTTCAACATCGAGGAAGATGTCGATACGGGCGCGGGCGCCAATACGCATGTGATGGTTGCACTTTGGGCAAACGTCCAGGGTCTTTTCCAGTTCCGGACGATACAGCACAGCCTCGCAAGACGGGCATTTGTGCCAAAGACCTTCAGGCACCGAGCTCTTCTTGACCTCGGAACGCATGATCGAAGGGATCAGTTTGTCTACTAACCAGTTGCTCATGCTTTCTTTCTCCAGTACCGGCGGCCCGAACGCTCTGGTTCGCGGCCCCGTGTATGCCCTAGCGCTAAATTCATGTGTGCGGCGATGATCAGTGAATGGCCGGGTCAGCGAAACGTGACCTGCGTACCACCCCATAACCCTCAGCCGTTTTGTACAGTGCAGTGGACGGCGGCAGACTGCCAGCCGTCACATCAACGGGTGCTACCGCGTACCGCTTTGATAAATGCCTGAATCTTTGCGTGATCCTTGATGCCCTTGCTCGCCTCTACCCCGCCGCTGACATCCACGGCATAAGGCCGAACGCGGGCAATCGCTTCGGCGACGTTATCCGGCGTCAGACCACCCGCCAGAATGACCGGCTTGCTCAAGCCTTGCGGTATCAGTGACCAGTCGAATGCCTCACCGGTTCCTCCGGGAACGCCTTCGACATAAGTGTCGAGAAGGATTCCACTGGCACTTGCATAAGCATCGCAGGCCGCGGCGATGTCATCACCCGCCTTGACTCGTAGCGCCTTGATGTACGGCCGGTGCCAGTCTTCGCATTCAGCGGCGGTTTCGTCGCCATGGAACTGCAACAGGTCCAGCGGTACGGCGTCGAGGATTTCCCCCAGCTCGCAACGGCTGGCATTGACGAACAAGCCCACGGTGGTCACGAACGGCGGCAGCGCCTTGATGATCGAGCGCGCCTGCTGGACCGTCACCGCACGGGGGCTTTTGGCGTAGAACACGAATCCGATGGCATCCGCCCCGGCCTCGACGGCTGCCAACGCATCCTCTATGCGGGTAATCCCACAGATCTTGCTGCGAACGGCTGACATGTCGATACAACTCCAAGACAAATCCGGGAAAGTCCCGGATGGTAACAAAAGCGTTCGAGGGCGTCAGCCGCCAAGTTCCGAGAAGCCGGTCAGGAAGTGCGGACCGATGTAGCGCTCGGGCAACTCGAACTCGTCACGGTACTCGACCTGAACCAGATACAAGCCGAATGGATGCGCGGTCACGCCACCGGTCCGTCGAATCCGGCTCTCCAGCACCTCTTTCATCCACTCCACCGGCCGCTCTCCGGCGCCAATGGTCATCAGCACACCGGCAATGTTGCGCACCATATGATGCAGGAAGGCGCTGGCGCGAATATCCAGCACGATCATCTTGCCGTGACGGGTAACGCGCAGGTGATGCAATTCTTTGATCGGCGACTTGGCCTGGCACTGACCGGCGCGAAAAGCGCTGAAATCATGGGTGCCAAGCAGGTACTGGGCGGCCTCGGCCATGCGCTCGACGTCCAGCGGACGGTGGTTCCAGGTCACCTCTTCGTTCAAGTGCGCCGGGCGGATCTGATCGTTGTAGATCACGTAGCGATAACGCCGGGCAATGGCCTTGAACCGCGCATGGAAATGCGCCGGCATGACCTTGGCCCAACTGACACTGACGTCATGGGGCAAGTTGATGTTGGCGCCCATGGTCCAGGCCTTCATCGAGCGCTCGACCTGAGTGTCGAAATGCACCACTTGTCCGCAGGCATGCACCCCGGCGTCGGTACGCCCGGCGCACATCAGCGAAACGGGCGAGTCGGCGACTTTGGACAAGGCGTTTTCGAGGGTTTCCTGCACGGTGAGCACCCCGGACGCCTGGCGCTGCCAGCCGCGGTAGCGCGAGCCTTTGTATTCGACGCCCAGCGCGATCCGGAAAAAGCCGTCGGCTGCCATTTCGGCGGCCGGGTTATCTATATTTGCCAAGGAGGGACAGCCTGATGATGTACCAAAGGCGGGCATTATAAGGCCGCCGGGCGGGGATGCCAGAGAGTTCTCCATTGACTGTCCCGGCCTCATCGCGGGCAAGCCCGCTCCCACAGGTTTTGTGAACGACATAAATCTCTGTGGGAGCAGGCTTGCCCGCGATGAGGCCCGAGCAAACAACATCCATTAATGAGCCAAACAAAAACGGCAGCCTCAATGGGCTGCCGCTTTTTTTCAACCCGCCGATCAATCAAGCCAGGCGCGCAAGCATCTCCGCGGCTTCACTCTTCTGCTCGGCACTGCCTTCGCTTACCACCTCATTGAGGATGTCGCGAGCACCGTCGCTGTCGCCCATGTCGATATAGGCCTGAGCCAGATCGAGCTTGGTAGCGGCTTCGTCAGTACCCGAGAGGAAATCGAAGTCATCATCGCCATCCAGCGCGGCATCAGCTTCGGTAAAGGTCGGCTCGCCGATGCTGTTGGACAAGCTCTCCAGTTCGGCGTTGACATCATCCAGCTCTGCAGCGAACGCATCCGGCGCGTCCAGTTCCTCGGCCAGCGACAGATCGAAATCGGCCGGCAACTCCAGATCATCCAGCGCGACCTCAGGAACAGCCGGGGTTTCGGCAACCGGGAAATCCTTCACGCCCTCATCCAGATCCAGCAGGAAATCGTCTTCAGCCAGCATCGCCGGCGACGGTTGCGCACCGAGATCCAGGTCGAGGTCGAAGTCCGACAGATCGTCGAGGTTTTCCTTGATTTCAGTCTGCTGCTGCAACACCGACTCAAAGCTCAGATCGTCGTCCAGCGGGAACTCACCAAGGTCTGGCAACGCCGCCACTTCAGGCTCCGCTGCAGGTGCTGGCGCCAAAGGCGTAATCGCGTCCAGATCATCCAGGCTCAGGTCGAAGGCGCTGTCGAGGTCATCCTCGAACGGTGCTGGTGCTGGTTCTGGCGCTGGTGCTTGCGGCTCATCGAGCAACAGTTCCTTGACGTATTGCGCGTCCAGCTCGGCAGCAACGGCGGCTGCGGCGATGCCACCGGCAGCCACCAGCGCCATGGCCGGGAAGCGACTTTTGAGTTTTTCAACCTGGGCAAAGTTGTCGCCATTGGCCACCAACTGACGCTCTTGGCCGACGAACGCATCGCGGTCGCCTTGCTGGCCGTAGACTTCCATCAGTTTCAAGCGCAGATCGCTGCGCTTGGGCTCTTGCTTGACGCCGTCCTCCAGCAACGCGGCGGCCTGATTCAGGCGACCGGCATTGATGTGCGACTGAGCCTGACCCAGCACGTCGTCGGAACGCTCGGCAGCCGGCGCCACCAATGGTGCGGCGATCGGCGTGGTCATCACCACCGGAGCAACCACCGGCGCTGGCGCGGGAGCAGGCGTCGGGGTAGTCGCCAGCTTCACGCTCGGCGGCGGAACTTCCAGGCCTTCGAAGCTGCTTTCCGGCAAGTCGAAATCGGCCGAGAACGGCTGATCTTCGGCCAAGGCACGGGCCATGCGCAGATGTTTCTCGGCTGCTTGCTGGGCTTTGCGTCGACGCGCCAGCAACAGCAGCAGGAGCAGGAGAATCACCGCACCGCCACCGACCAGGCCCAGCAGCAGCGGATTGGTCAGCAATTCATTGAACTTCTGATCGTCAGATGCCGCCGGTGCCGCCTCGACAGGCTTCTCGGCTGGCGCGGGCGTTGCCTCAGGGGCAGGCGCAGCGGCAACCGGTGCAGGCGCTGCCACCGGGTTGGCAGCCAGCTCGGCCGACATTGCCGGCGCTGTCGCAGCGGCTGGTGCAGCGGCCGCGCCCTCGGTTTGCAACTTGGCCAGTTGGTTGTTCTTCAACTCGATCAGGCGCTGCAGCTTGTCCACCTGGCTTTGCAGATCGGCCATGCGGCTTTTCAGTTCGGCGTTATCACGACGACTGGTGTCGAGGCTTTCCTGGGTCACCGCCAGCTTGTTGCTGAGGGCCTTGGCATCTCCGGCAGCCCCTTTGCCAGGGTTCTTGCCGGACTCGGCAGACACCAGGCTCAACTTGTCGGTGGCCGCTTGCGCCGGAGCACCCTCGGTACGAGCGCGATTGGTGGCGTCGAGCTGTTGCTGCCCTGCCCCGGGTTTTGCCACATAGCGGCGACCCTGGCGCCAGGCCTTGTTCTGTGCGGCCACTTCGGCAATGGCCTTGGCTTGCGGCAGGCCGGTGCTCTGCGCCTGGTCAGGCATGCGCAGCACCTGGCCGGTTTTCAGGCGATTGATGTTGCCGTCGATAAAGGCATCCGGGTTCAACGCCTGGATGGCCAGCATGGTTTGCTGGATCGAACCGCCATTACGCGCCTTTGCGGCGATTTCCCACAGGGTATCGCGCGGCGTGGTGGTGTATTGGGACGGTTTGGTCGCACCGGTGACGGGCGCGGCAACCGTCGAGGTCGGCTGCGCAGCCGCTTCAGCGGTTTGCGGCGAGAATTTGGACGGATCGAGCAGCACACTGTAGTCACGCAGCAAGCGACCGTTCGGCCACATGACCTGAACCAGGAACTTCACCATGGGTTCGGAAAGTGGCTTGCTGGAGGTCACGCGCAGGATGCTTTTGCCGCTGGCGTTGAGCACCGGGGTGAAGGTCAAGTCGTTGAGAAACGCCTGGCGGTCGACACCGGCCTTGGCGAAATCGTCTGGTGAGGCCAGGCTCGGTACCACTTCGGCGGCGGTGAGGTCCTTGACATCGAGCAGCTCGATTTCCGCTACCAGCGGCTGGTTGAGCGTCGATTTCAGGGTCAACTCCCCGAGCCCGAGGGCATGCGCCATACCGGAGGACAGCGCCGAGGCGGCCGCTATTGCTAACACCAGTTTGCGAACTTGAACCATTAGCTCATCCTTAGTTTGAACATTCCTCGGCCAGCGAGAAGGTATTGATAGTCGCTGCCGTAAGGCATTGCACGCAACGGCGAGGGTCGTCGCGCGCGGTCATTTCATTGATGCCCGGCAAAGCCCCGCAGGGTGGCTCTGCCTTCAGCACTCCGGCAAGCATAGGCTCGTGCGGAATCATTCGACAAATTGTTGCAAAGTATCTTTTACAGCAGGTCTTTTATCAACAACTCGGCCAGCTGCACAGCGTTGAGCGCCGCGCCTTTGCGTACGTTATCTGACGTCAGCCACAGATTAAGTTCCGACGTGTCGTCAATACCATGGCGAACCCGACCAACGTAGACCACATCCTGGCCTACCGCATCGCCCACCGGCGTCGGGTAATCACCGGCTTCCACCAGTTCGATGCCAGGTGCGTCTTCCAAGGCCGCATTGATCTTCCCCAGGTCGATTTCACTCGCGGACTGCAGGGTCACGCTATAGCTATCGCCAAAAAACACCGGGGCTTGAATGCAAGTGACGGAAATCTTCAATGAAGGCCGCGCCATGACCTGGCGCAGCTCACGCACCAGGCGTTTTTCCAGCAACGTATGACCTTGCTCATCCGGTTTACCGACCTGGGCCAACAGGTTGAAGGCCATCTGCCGATCAAAGAACTTCGGCTCCAGCGGCCGCACATTCAGCAGTTCGGCGGTTTGCCGGGCTAGCTCGCTCACGGCTTCGCGACCCTGGGCGGATACCGCCAGGCTGGCGGCCAGGCTGATGCACTGCAAATCAAGCAAATCCATCAGTGGCGCAAGCACCACCGCCAGCGTGGTGGCCGACGGGCTTGGACTGCTGACCTGAAAGGGTTTTTTCAGGCCGGCCAACACTTGGGCATTGGCTTCAGGCACAACCTGTGGCGCCTTTTCGGCCGGCAGGGCACCGGAGAGATCGATAACCGAGCAACCGGCATCGGTCGCGCGGGAAGCGAAACTCAACGAAACCGACGGGCCGGCGGCAAAGAATGCCAATTGCACCTTGCTGAAGTCGAACTGATCGACTTCCCGCACCCGCACGTTCTTGCCGCGAAACGGCACCGAACTGCCAGCCGACTCGCTGCTGGCCAGCAGGTGCAGGTTACCGATCGGGAAATCGCGCTCTTCGAGAATCTGCACAAGTGTTTCGCCGACAGTACCGGTGGCGCCGATCACGGCAATATCAATGGTCTGGCTCATGGGTTTTACCTCTGGCGAAACGGGGGGAGCGGCACTTTACCGGGTGGTTGGGATACAGGCAATTCTGCCGGAGATTTGTAGTGTCTGTACCAGCCTCATCGCGAGCAAGCCCTCTCCCACAGGGGTACGCATTCCAATGTGGGAGCGAGCTTGCTCGCGATGACGGAATATCAGACAACCCATAAACATCAGGTTGCCGGGAATAAAAAACCCGCGCCTCTTGCAAGGCGCGGGTTCTTTCATTGCTTCAAACGATCAACGCTCGAGCAGGATCCGCAGCATGCGACGCAGCGGTTCGGCCGCGCCCCACAGCAACTGGTCGCCGACGGTGAACGCACCGACAAATTGCGAGCCCATGTTCAGCTTGCGCAGACGACCAACCGGGATGTTCAGGGTGCCGGTGACCTTGTTCGGGCTCAGCTCCTGAATGCTGGTTTCGCGGTTGTTCGGCACCAGCTTGACCCAAGGGTTGTGCTGGCTGATCAACCCTTCGATATCAGCGATCGGCACGTCTTTGTTCAGCTTGATGGTCAGCGCCTGGCTGTGGCAGCGCATGGCGCCGATGCGCACGCAGATGCCATCGACCGGGATCGGGCTCTTGAAGCGACCGAGGATCTTGTTGGTCTCGGCCTGGGCCTTCCACTCTTCGCGGCTCTGACCGTTCGGCAGTTCTTTGTCGATCCACGGGATCAGGCTGCCGGCCAACGGTACGCCGAAGTTTTCAGTCGGGTAAGCGTCGCTGCGCATGGCTTCAGCCACACGGCGGTCGATGTCGAGGATCGCGCTGGCCGGATCGGCCAGTTGATCGGCAACAGCGGCGTGGGTCGCGCCCATTTGCTTGATCAGTTCACGCATGTTCTGCGCGCCGGCACCGGAGGCCGCCTGATAAGTCATGGCGCTCATCCACTCCACCAAGCCAGCCTCGAACAGACCGCCCAGGCCCATCAGCATCAGGCTGACGGTGCAGTTGCCGCCGATGTAGTTCTTGGTGCCCGCGTCCAGTTGCTGGTCGATGACCTTGCGGTTGACCGGATCCAGAACGATCACCGCGTCATCCTGCATACGCAGGCTGGAAGCGGCGTCGATCCAGTAACCCTGCCAGCCGGCTTCACGCAGCTTGGGGAAGACTTCGCTGGTGTAGTCGCCACCCTGGCAGGTCAGAATCACGTCGAGGGTTTTCAGCTCTTCAATGCTGTAAGCGTCCTTGAGCGGAGCAATGTCCTTGCCCACGGACGGGCCTTGGCCACCGACATTGGAAGTGGTGAAAAACACCGGCTCGATAAGATCGAAATCCTGCTCTTCCAGCATCCGCTGCATGAGCACGGAACCGACCATGCCGCGCCAACCGATCAGACCTACACGTTTCATCGCAACTACACCTTCTTGAAATGTGGACCGCTACCTTGTCTTGAATTTGGCAGCGGGCCCGAGAGATTACAGATTCCGCAGCGCGGCGACTACTGCGTCACCCATTTCCTGCGTACCGACTTTAGTGCAACCGGCCGACCAGATGTCACCGGTGCGCAAGCCCTGATCCAGCACCAGGCTGACGGCTTTCTCGATGGCATCGGCCGCGGCCTGCTGGTTGAAGCTGTAACGCAACATCATCGACACCGACAAAATGGTCGCCAGCGGGTTGGCGATGCCCTTGCCCGCGATGTCTGGGGCCGAACCGTGGCACGGCTCGTACATGCCCTTGTTGTTGGTGTCCAGGGACGCCGACGGCAGCATGCCGATGGAACCGGTGAGCATCGAGGCCTGGTCGGACAGGATGTCGCCGAACATGTTGTCGGTGACGATCACGTCAAACTGCTTCGGTGCGCGTACCAGCTGCATCGCGGCGTTATCGACGTACATGTGGCTCAGTTCGACTTCAGGATAATCCTTGGCCACTTGCTCGACCACTTCACGCCAAAGCTGGCTGGACGCCAGTACGTTGGCCTTGTCCACCGAGCACAGCTTCTTGCCACGCACCATGGCCATGTCAAAACCGACACGGGCGATACGGCGGATTTCGCTTTCGCTGTACGGCAGGGTGTCGTAGGACTGACGCTCGCCGTTTTCCAGGGTACGGGTACCACGAGGCGCGCCGAAGTAGATGCCGCCGGTCAGCTCACGAACGATCAGAATGTCCAGGCCGGCCACGATTTCCGGCTTCAGGCTGGAAGCCTCGGCCAGTTGCGGGTACAGGATCGCCGGACGCAGGTTACCGAACAGGCCCAGTTGCGCACGGATTTTCAGCAGACCGCGTTCAGGGCGGATGTCACGTTCGATGGCATCCCATTTCGGGCCGCCAACGGCGCCCAGCAACACCGCGTCGGCCGCGCGGGCACGCTCCAGGGTCTCGTCGGCCAACGGCACACCGTGCTTGTCGATGGCAGCGCCACCGATCACATCAAAGCTCAGCTCGAAACCCAATGCGAACTTGTCGCTGGCCAATTCCAGCACCTTGACCGCTTCGGCCATGATTTCCGGGCCAATACCGTCACCTGGGAGAATCAGAATCTGCTTGCTCATGCTTTCCTCATGTCATCAGTCGGTGCGCCTTGGGCGCACCCGGAAAAATTCTATCGCTCGGCCATCAGTACCAGCACATCTGTACTGAACGAACCATCGGCCTCAATCTCAAAATATTCGCGCACTTCATTACCCATCGACTGCTGCAACTCGCGGATCGCCGCGCGCATCACTTGCGGTGTGCGCATGCGCTCGACCCAGCTGTTGTATTCCAGGCGCAAGCGCTGACGGGTGGTACTGCGGGTGTGCAGCCCCGCCTCGCTGACCTGGCGCAACCACTCGCCAGCGGAATAATCGCGCACATGGCTGGTATCACGCAGCACTTCGACGCTTTGCAGGTAAGTGTCGAACAGAGGGCTACCCGGTGACAACACGTCGACGAACGCCGCCACACCGCCCGGTTTCAGGACTCGACGCACCTCCCGCAGGGCCACGCCCAGGTCGCTCCAATGGTGCGCCGAATAGCGGCTGAAAACGAAATCGAATTCGCCATCGGCGAACGGCAGGCGCTCGGCGGCGCCATTGACCGTGGTTACGTTGCTCAAGCCACGGTCGACAGCAGCGGCAGCGACCACGTCGAGCATTTGCTGCGACAGGTCGTAGGCCACCACCTCTTTCACCAATGAGGCTACGTGAAAACTCACGTGACCTGCGCCGCAGCCCAAATCCAGCACCCGGGCTTCGCCCTGCCCGGCCAGCTCCGCCTGTAGCAGAGCGAATTCGGTGCCTTGAGCATGTACGGCGCTGCTCAGGTAAGCCGAAGCCTGCTCACCAAATTGCTTTTGGACTACCTGGCTGTGCTGGGCGGTGCTGGTCATGGGGACTTCCTTTTTTGGGGTGAGTCTTGTGGTGTCTGTTCCGGCCTCATCGCGAGCAAGCTCGCTCCCACAGGCTTTGTTTACGCCGCAAATCCAATGTGGGAGCGAGCTTGCTCGCGATGACGTCATTACGCCTTACGCAAAATCAAGCGTCGCGAAACAACCAAGGCTGGCTCGCCCGGTGCTTGGCTTCGAACGCCGCAATCGCATCGCCGTCCTGCAAGGTCAGGCCGATATCGTCCAGGCCGTTGAGCAGGCAATGCTTGCGGAACGCATCAATCTCAAAGCTCAACACCTTGCCATCCGGACGGGTCACGGTCTGGGCCTGCAGGTCAACCTGCAACTGATAGCCCGGATTGGCCTCGACCTGCTGGAACAGTTCGTCGACTTCGGCATCGCTCAAGATGATCGGCAGCAAGCCGTTCTTGAAGCTGTTGTTGAAGAAGATGTCGGCATAGCTCGGCGCGATGATGCTGCGGAAACCGTACTCTTCCAGCGCCCACGGCGCGTGTTCACGGCTGGAGCCGCAACCGAAGTTCTCGCGGGCCAGCAATACGCTGGCGCCTTGGTAACGTTCGGCGTTGAGGACGAAGTCCTTGTTCAGCGGACGCTTGGAGTTGTCCTGGTAAGGCTGGCCCACATCCAGGTAGCGCCATTCATCGAACAGGTTCGGGCCAAAGCCCGTGCGCTTGATCGACTTCAAGAACTGCTTCGGGATGATCTGGTCGGTGTCGACGTTGGCACGATCCAAAGGCGCGACAAGACCAGTGTGCTGGGTAAAAGCTTTCATGCTGCGCTCCTTCAGATCAATTCACGGACGTCGACGAAACGACCGTTTATAGCAGCGGCTGCGGCCATGGCGGGGCTGACGAGGTGAGTACGACCACCGGCACCTTGACGGCCTTCGAAGTTACGGTTGGAGGTCGATGCGCAATGCTCACCGGACTCCAGGCGGTCCGGGTTCATCGCCAGGCACATCGAGCAACCCGGTTCACGCCATTCGAAACCGGCCTCGAGGAAAATCTTGTCCAGGCCTTCCGATTCAGCCTGGGCTTTAACCAGGCCCGAGCCCGGCACCACGATGGCCTGCTTGATGGTAGAGGCCACTTTACGACCCTTGGCGATCACGGCCGCCGCACGCAGGTCTTCGATCCGCGAGTTGGTGCAGGAACCGATGAACACGCGGTCGAGCTGAATGTCGGTGATCGCCTGGTTGGCAGTCAAACCCATGTACTTCAAGGCACGGACGATGGAGTCGCGCTTGACCAGGTCCATTTCCTTCGCAGGATCCGGCACGTTCTGATCTACCGCCAGGACCATTTCCGGCGAAGTGCCCCAGCTGACTTGCGGCTTGATCTGGGTGGCGTCGAGTTCAACCACGGTATCGAACACCGCATCGGCATCGGACACCAGGTCTTTCCAGGCTTCGACGGCCATGTCCCACTCCGCGCCCTTCGGTGCGAACGGACGGCCCTTGACGTATTCAACGGTTTTCTCATCCGCCGCCACCAGGCCTACGCGAGCGCCGGCCTCGATGGACATGTTGCAGATGGTCATACGACCTTCGACGGACAGGTCGCGAATCGCGCTGCCGGCGAATTCGATGGCGTGGCCGTTACCGCCGGCGGTGCCGATCTTGCCGATCACCGCAAGCACGATGTCCTTGGCGGTCACGCCGAACGGCAATTGACCTTCGACGCGTACCAGCATGTTTTTCATTTTTTTGGCGACCAGGCACTGGGTGGCGAGCACATGCTCGACCTCGGAAGTGCCGATACCGTGAGCCAATGCGCCGAATGCGCCATGGGTCGAGGTATGGGAGTCGCCGCAGACCACAGTCATACCGGGCAAGGTTGCGCCTTGCTCCGGGCCGATGACGTGGACGATGCCCTGGCGTACGTCGTTCATCTTGAACTCGACGATGCCGTATTCATCGCAATTGTCATCGAGGGTCTGGACCTGCAGGCGCGAAACCTGGTCAACGATGGCGTCGATGCCGCCCTTGCGCTCCGGCGTGGTCGGTACGTTGTGGTCCGGGGTCGCGATGTTGGCATCGATGCGCCATGGCTTGCGCCCGGCCAGACGCAGGCCTTCGAAGGCTTGCGGCGAAGTCACTTCGTGGATGATGTGACGATCGATGTAGATCAGCGCAGAGCCATCGTCGCGCTGCTTGACCAAATGCGAATCCCAGAGCTTGTCGTAGAGCGTTTTGCCGGCCATCAGACGGTTTCCTCATCAGCTTGTTTCTATGCCCTGGGTCTTGAGCGATTCAATAACCCCTTGGCTTGTGAGGCTGATCCTATGGGGTTACATTAAATAACTCAAATTCATATTTTTTATGCTTTGGATAACCAACTGGAATACAACTATGGACCTGGCCAACCTCAATGCCTTTATTGCCATCGCCGAGACCGGAAGCTTCTCCGGCGCCGGGGAACGGCTGCACCTGACCCAGCCGGCCATCAGCAAGCGCATCGCCGGGCTGGAGCAGCAATTGAAGGTGCGGTTGTTCGACCGTCTGGGTCGTGAAGTGGGTCTGACCGAGGCCGGGCGCGCCCTGCTGCCGCGGGCTTATCAGATTCTCAATGTCCTCGATGATACGCGCCGTGCCCTGACCAACCTCACCGGCGAAGTGACCGGCCGTCTGACCCTGGCCACCAGTCACCACATCGGCTTGCACCGTTTGCCGCCCTTGCTGAGGGAGTTCACCCGACTCTACCCACAAGTGGCGCTGGATATTCAGTTCCTCGATTCGGAAGTGGCCTACGAGGAAATTCTCCATGGCCGCGCCGAACTGGCGGTCATTACCCTCGCGCCAGAACCCCATGCGCTGGTCAAGGCCACCCCGGTATGGGACGACCCGCTGGATTTCGTGGTTGCGCCGGAGCATTCGTTGCTCAATAACGGCAAGGTCAGCCTGGCGGACATCGCCCGACACCCGGCGGTCTTCCCCGGTGGCAATACCTTTACCCACCACATTGTGCAGCGGCTGTTTGAAGCCCAGGGCCTGACGCCAAACATCGCCATGAGCACCAACTACCTGGAAACCATCAAAATGATGGTCTCGATCGGCCTGGCCTGGAGCGTTTTACCGCGCACCATGCTCGATGACCAGGTGGCGCGCATACCTTTGCCGGGCATACAGCTCACTCGCCAGCTAGGCTATATCTTGCACACAGAAAGGACGCTGTCGAATGCTGCGCGGGCCTTCATGGCCTTGCTGGACGCTCAACTCGATCTGCCAGGGACTCAAGGCTAAGCTGTGCTAATCCTGTAGAGCCGCGAATTCCTGCACCAAACGCCCATTCAGCCTAAGGCTTGCCAATGCCCAAATCTGTTGACCGTATTCCGCCAATGCCGCGTATACAGGCACTTGACCCGAAAAGCTCCGAACAGAGCTGGGAAAGTGCCCCGCAATTGTTGGCCGCGCTCAACGGCGCGCGTCTGGGTGCCTGGTATTGGGACATCGAGCGCGGGCAAATCAGTTGGTCCCGGGGCACGCAGGCGCTGTTCGGCTTCGATCCCCGCAAACCGTTGCCATCGGATCTGGAATATCTTGACTTGCTGCCTCCGGAGGATCGCGCGAAAACCGTTCGCGCGTTCCACGCAGTCATCGCAGGCGCACCGCTGGAGCAAGCGATGCATCACCGCATCCGCTGGCCCGATGGCAGCCTGCACTGGCTGGAAATCAGCGGCAGCTTGTTACCGGACAAGCACGGTCGGCCACGGATGATCGGTGTGATCCGCGAGATTACCCACCAGCGCCAGCGCGAACAGGCGTTGAGCAGCTCGGAAAAACGCTTCGCCACCCTGTTCCACCTGTGCCCCAACATGGTCCTGCTGACTCGCCAGGAAGACGGCCTGATCACCGAAGCCAACCAGTATTTCGAAAGCCTGTTCGGCTGGCCGGTGCAAAACGCGATTGGCCGCACCACCCTGGAACTGGGCCTGTGGGTGCATCCCGAACAACGGGCCGAACTGGTCAAAGCCACTAAAGCCAAAGGCGACCTGGTCAGCATGGAAGTGCAGTTTCGCGCCAGCAATGGCCAGGTCCACGACGGCATCCTCAGTGCGCAAAAGGTCGAGCTCGAAGGCCAGCCCTATCTACTGAGCACATTCCTTGACACTACCGAACGCAAAGTCGCCGAACAGGCCCTCAAGGACAGCCAGGAACGCCTCGACCTGGCACTGGACTCGGCGCAACTCGGCACCTGGGACTGGCACATTCCCAGCGGCATGCTCTACGGATCGGCACGGGCCGCCCAACTGCACGGTCTGGACGCCAAGCCCTTCCACGAGTCCTTCGACGAGTTCTTCGAAGGCGTGCCCGGCGAAGAACGTGACACGATGCGCGACGCTTACCGCAGTCTGCGTGAAGGCCCGGCCGGCAACTATCAATTGACCTACCGCGTGCAATTGCCCGACGGCACCTCGCGCTATCTGGAAAGCCGTGCCCGTCTCTACCGCGATGACAACGGCGTGCCGGTGCGCATGGCCGGCACCTTGCTCGACATCACTGATCAGGTGGAGCGCGAACAACGGCTGGTGGCCTCCGAAGAGAAATTCGCCACGCTGTTCCAGGTCAGCCCCGATCCGATCTGCGTCACCCGCCAGGACTCCGGCCAGTTCATTGAAATCAACTCCAGCTTCACCCAGACCTTCGGCTGGAGCACC
Organism: Pseudomonas sp. EU05-FHT14B02; assembly: GCF_058791055.1. NCBI lineage: Bacteria > Pseudomonadati > Pseudomonadota > Gammaproteobacteria > Pseudomonadales > Pseudomonadaceae > Pseudomonas > Pseudomonas sp. EU05-FHT14B02. The sequence continues at coordinate 21,252 of NZ_JBYTDD010000012.1, forward strand.
GCCGATGTGATCGGCCGCAGCGCCGACGAAATCGGCCTGTGGGACGCTTCGGCGAAAAGCCTGCGACGAATCGAACAAGTGATCCGCGAACAAGGCCTGAACAACGTGGCCATTCTGGTCCAGCACAAGGACGGACAGACCCTGACTTGCGTGATTTCCAGCCGCCAGATCAGCGTCGGCGACCAGCCCTGCATCGTCACCACCCTGCGCGATATCACCCAGCAACAGCGCTCGGAAGCGGCGCTCAAGGCCAGTGAAGAGAAATTCGCCAAGGCCTTCCACTCCAGCCCCGACGCCATCACCATCACCGAGCGCGACACTGGACGCTATCTGGAGGTCAATGACGGCTTCTGCCGCCTGACCGGTTACCGCGCCGAGGAAGTGGTAGGCCGCACGGTGTACCAAGTCGGGATCTGGGCTGAAGAAAAACAACGCTCGGCGCTGCTGGCCGAATTGCAGATCAAGGGGCGGGTTCATCACCAGGAAATGCTCGGGCGCAACAAACGCGGCGAACTGCTCACCGTCGAAGTCTCGGTGGAACCGATCACCCTCAATGAAACCGCCTGCCTGCTGTTGACCGCGCGCGACGTCAGCCTGCTGAAAAACGCCGAAGCGCAGATTCGCCACCTGGCCTACCACGACCCACTGACCAATCTGCCCAATCGCGCGCTGCTGATGGACCGCCTGAGTCAGCAGATCGCTCTGCTCAAACGGCATAGCCTGCGTGGCGCGCTGATGTTCCTCGACCTCGACCATTTCAAGCACATCAACGACTCCCTCGGGCACCCGGTGGGTGATACCGTGCTGAAAATCATCACCGCACGCCTGGAAGCCAGCGTGCGCATGGAAGACACCGTTGCGCGCCTGGGCGGTGACGAATTCGTGGTACTGCTCAGCGGTCTCGAAGGTTCGCGCAGCGAGGTCAGCGATCAGGTTCGCCAACTGGCCGACACCATCCGCGAGCTGCTTTCCGAACCGATGTTCCTCGACGGCCAGCGTCTGCAAGTGACACCCAGCATCGGCATTGCGCTGATCCCCGATCACGGCTCGACCCCGACCGACCTGCTCAAGCGCGCCGACATCGCGCTCTATCGCGCCAAGGACTCGGGTCGCAATACCGCGCAGATGTACCACAACACCATGCAGAAGGCCGCAAGCGAACGCCTGCGCATGGAAACCGACTTGCGCCTGGCCCTTTCCCGGGGCGAGTTTCGCGTGCATTACCAACCCCAGGTCGACGCCCGGGGCGACCGCATCGTCGGCGCCGAGGCCCTGGTGCGCTGGAATCATCCGGAACTCGGCCCGCAGTCACCCGCCGAGTTCATCAAGGTGCTGGAAGACAGCGGACTGATTCTGGAGGTCGGCACCTGGATCCTCGACGAAGCCTGCCAGGCCTTCAAACAGTTGATCGACAACGGCCTGGTGAATCCGTACAAATTCAGCTTGTGCGTGAATATCAGCCCGCGCCAGTTCCGCCAGAACGATTTCGTCGAACGCGTCGAAAACAGCCTGAACTCCTATGGCCTGCCCTGCTCCCTGTTGAAACTGGAAATCACCGAAGGCATCGTGATCCAGAACCTGGAAGACACCATCAGCAAAATGCGCCGCCTGAAAAAACTCGGTGTGAGCTTCGCCATGGACGACTTCGGCACTGGCTACTCCTCGCTGACCTACCTCAAGCGCTTGCCGGTCGACACCCTGAAAATAGACAAGTCATTCATCCGCGACGCCACCAGCGACCCGAACGACGCCGAGATCATCCGCGCCATCGTCGCCATGGCCCACAGCCTGGATTTGAAGGTGATTGCCGAAGGGGTCGAAACAGCGGAGCAGCTTGAGTTCCTGCAGGGGCTGGAGTGTCACTTCTACCAAGGGTATTTGCACAGCCAGCCGTTGCCGGTGGAGGAGTTTCAGTTATTGCTCAAATAGGCGGTGGAGGAATCATTCTCACTCGCCAATCATCAGGTGACTTGAATTCAGAACAAACCTACACCAGATAAAGAAACGTCTGATTTATCTCCGTTATCGCCTCACCTAGCGTGCTCGTCCCTGCAGATAACACAAGGACAGATCAGGCATGAGGCGCTATCACATCACCGTCGGGGCCAAAACCACTGCCGACGGCACCGTGCGTACCGGCTGGGACTGCAGCACGATCAATGGCCAGGCCATGGCCCGCGAAGGCGATGTGGTCGATTGCCCGAAATGCGACAGCACCGGGACGATTGTCTGCGATGGCCCGCGTCTGGTGGATCTGCTGGAGGATCGTAACGCCGCTCTGGACGGTGACCTGTGCAAGTGTAAGTGCGACCCACCGCCGCGGCTGATTGCCAACCAGACCCTCAGTAGTCAAGAGATCGAGGGCGGCTTCGCGCCGTATGCCCGAGCCACCGCTCACCCCACGACGCCGGTCACGCCTCGCCCTTCGACAGCCGAACCTCGCCCTTCCAGCTTCACGTCGCCCCCGAGCCGTCCTGCAACGAGCACCAGCGAACTGCCGGGACAGGTCTGCGAGAATCTCTGGCGCAGCTACCAGCAAAGGGTTGAAAACATCGTGGCGCCGGGCGGCCAGTTGATTACCGACCCGAAAACACGCAACAAGGCGATCAACGCCGCCTACGCCCAGCTATGGCGCCACGACCCGCGCTTCCAGTGGGCCGGGCTGGCGGCATTCGCCTCGAAACAGGTGGGCTGTGGATTGCTGCACGCGGCCGAGACGCTTGAGAAGATGCAGGTGGAAGAGCAGTCGATACAGCAACTGAGGGACAGTGCCAGACAAGGACTGGGTGGTTTGTTTAGCAGCAGTGAGCGGGAAAAGCGCGCGAAAATTCGCGAGTTCGAGCAGCGCCAGCACGAGTACGAACAGGCCAACCGCGACAACCCGGTGTGGGGCTTCACTCACTGGGGTGCCGACATGCCCTTGTCGTACTCGCAACGGATGTACCGGTTTGTGTACGAGATGCTGGCGATGGGCAATACCACGCTGTTTTTGGATGTGTATCCGTTGCATGTGTTCTACAGGGAACGTGGGTTGGAGGCGCTGAAGGATTGTCTGACCTCACGGAAAAACATTTATGGCAGCAGTCAGCATCCGGTGCTATGGCCAATCGGCGAGAAAACACTGAAGTTCGGGATTGACCACAAGGAAATCCTCCTGGCCTTCGAGGCGATTGAGGACGGTTACATCGCCGAGAGCGTTGAACATCTGGCCTGGCACGAGCAGCGCAATATTCTGCAACCGGCGATGTACAGCGACTGGCGATTCAACTCATTGCTGTACAGCAATCATCTTTCCTACCTGAGTGGTATCCCATCTGGCGCCGCTGAAGCCATCGAACTGACGTTGGCCAGTCAGTGCCGCCGCATCGATGACGGACGCACCATTGGTTTTAGCAACAGCCTCACTGCCAACCTGGCCGATATCAATCAGCGCATGCCCTTCGTGCTCAGAGCCGCCGAGCAGTTCGATGATCTATTACGCAGCAACCAGCGCGAACAGATTGAGCAGTCGATTCGGGATATCGCCTGGGGTGGAGGCGTGCGATGAGCCTGTTGCAGCTCATGGGCTGGCGACGTGGTGCGTTGGTACTGGCGGTCGCGGCCCTCCTGACATTGGCAGCGATTGAGGCCCTATCGGATGAGCCGGAAATTGCCCTGCTGATTGGCGAACCTTGGGAAAATATGCGCCAGCGCTCCAGCGCAGCCATTGATCCAGCCATCGCCGGACACTTTTGGGGGCGCTTGCCCAAGTCGGATGCCCGTCTTCGTTTCATCGATCCTCAATATGGGTTCATCACTCCACTGGCACGCTACTTTACGGTTACGTTCAATCGTGATGAGTCAATCAACGGTGTCAACATGTCCCCACAAATCGAACCTTTGCTGCTCGACGACACACTCAAGGTCGTGCTGGATCTACAGGAGCAATGGCGCAACGCTGGCTGGGTACCCATCAGGGTCAATGACTTCCCACCGTTCGCGGACACGCCGCATTGGCGTGCCCAATTACGCGATGCAAACAAAGGCGGCACATCCTATTGGCATGCAGGTACCCAGTATCAAGTGATGCTGGTGGTCAATCGCTTTAAGGATTACAGGCACCCCACCGAGGAGCGTTACCTGATCACGCTGTCACTGGCCACTCCATGGACGAATCCCTGACTTCCTCATCGCGACAAAATCACGCTGACATCTTTAGACCCACACACCAGGCGTCGCCACCAAATCCATCCCAAGATGCCATCTACACTCACTAACCATATCCCCAGCCCCAACTATCCAAGGCCGAGACCTCTCCAACGTGCCCAGCATCTACCAGATCAAACCTGCCTTTCAAAACCTCCTGCGCCCACTGGTCCGACGCTTGTTCGACAACGGCACCACCGCCAACCAGATCACAGTGCTGGCGGGCATTGGCTCGGTGCTGGTGGGCGCGGTGATCGCCGGGTTCGTGCAACACCCCTGGGTGTTTGTGCTGGTTCCCGTCTGGATGATCGTGCGCATGGCGCTCAACGCCATCGACGGCATGCTGGCTCGAGAATTCGGCCAACAGTCGCGTCTGGGCGCCTACCTCAATGAGCTTTGCGATATCGCCGCTGACTGTGCGCTGATCCTGCCTTTCGCCCTATTGCCGGACGTCAGCCTATGGCTGGTGCTGCTGGTGACCCTGCTCGCCTTGTTCAGCGAGTACAGCGGCGTGCTGGGGCCGATGATCGGCGCCTCGCGGCGCTACGACGGGCCCATGGGCAAGAGTGACCGGGCTTTCGTGCTAGGGGTCGTGGCCACTGGCATCGCGGTAGGCTGGATCAACGCTTTCTGGATCAATGGGGTGCTCGCGCTCATCGCAGTGCTGTTGCTCTGCACCCTGGTAAACCGGGTCCGCCAGGGCCTCAAGGAAGTACAACAAGACGGCTCTTCAGCCTAAGGAATTGGCAATGCGCGAAGCTCGCCAACAGACATTCACCACCCATGATGGCGTGGAACTGTTTTATCGATACTGGCCTGGCACCCCTGCCCCGGACGAACCGCGCAAGGCCGTGCTGTTGTTTCACCGGGGCCATGAGCATTCGGGGCGCATTGCCCATTTGGTGAATGAACTGGACCTGCCCGACTACGACTTTTTTGCCTGGGATGCCCGGGGCCATGGCCTCTCGCCGGGCGCTCGTGGCGACAGCCCGGGCTTTGCCACCAGCGTGCGCGACGTGCAGACCTTCTGCGAGCACCTGAAGTCGACTTACCAGATTGACGAGGAAAATCTCGCGGTGATCGCCCAAAGCGTCGGCGCGGTGATCGTCGCCACCTGGGCTCACGATTACGCGCCACGCATACGCTCGCTGGTGCTGGCGTCGCCGGCGTTCAAGGTCAAGCTGTATGTACCTTTCGCCCGCCAGGGGCTGGCGCTGATGCGCAAGTGGCGTGGCAACTTTTTCGTCAACAGCTACGTCAAGGCGCGGTTCCTCAGCCATGACCCGCAACGCGTCGCCAGCTACGACAATGACCCGCTGATCACCAAGGCCATTTCCGTGAATGTCCTGCTCGGTCTCTACGAAGCCGCCGAACGGGTCGTGGCCGATGCGCAGGCGATTCAGATACCCGTTCAGTTGCTGATCTCCGGCGCCGATTTCGTGGTGCATCGCCAACCCCAGGATCAGTTCTTCGATCGCCTGGGCAGCCTGCACAAGGAAAAACATGTGCTGCCGGGTTTCTTCCACGACACCCTGGGCGAAAAGCATCGCGGACCCGCCGTCGCCAGCGTACGCCGCTTCATCCTGCAGAACTTCGCCCAACCGAAGCCACGCCCTACCCTGCTGGCTGCCGATCGCCTGGGCCTGACCTGCGCCGAATCCGAATCATTGGCCGCACCGCTGCCGCACAACTCCCTGCGCGACCTCTACTGGCGCATGACCCGCACCAGCATGCGCCTGGGCAGCCAGTTGTCCTCCGGGATCAAGCTGGGGTTCGACACCGGGTTCGACTCCGGCAGCACCCTGGACTACGTCTACCGAAATACGCCCACCGGCACATCGGCGGTGGGCCGCCTGATTGATCGCAACTACCTGGACTCCATCGGCTGGCGCGGCATTCGCCAACGCAAGCTGCATGTCGAAGAGCTGCTGCGCCTGGCCATGCAGCAGTTACGCGACCAGGATCGCGAAGTGCGCATCGTCGACATCGCCGCCGGACACGGACGCTACATTCTCGAAGCCTTGCAGGGTGTCAGCCCGCTGCCCGAGTCGATTCTGTTGCGCGACTACAGCGACATCAATGTGCGCGACGGCAGTGCGCTGATCCGCGAAAAAGGCCTGGAAGGGATCGCACGATTCGTCAAGGGCGATGCTTTCGACCGTGCCGACCTGGCTGCACTGGAGCCCAGGCCGACGCTGGCGGTGGTATCCGGTCTGTACGAGTTGTTCGCCGACAACCAAATGGTCAGCGCTTCCCTCGCCGGTCTGGCCGACGCCGTGGAACCCGGTGGCTATCTGGTCTATACCGGTCAACCCTGGCATCCGCAGCTGGAGCTGATCGCCCGCGCTTTGACCAGCCACCGTGAGGGCCAGGCCTGGGTCATGCGCCGCCGCACCCAGGCGGAAATGGACCAACTGGTGGAGGCCGCCGGCTTTCGCAGGATCGACCTGCGCGTCGATGAGTGGGGCATCTTCAGCGTAGCCCTCGCGCAACGGGTGTCGTGATGCAGCTCACTGCAACGGAGACACGCGAGCCCGGCTTGCTCAAATCGGCAGTGCTCTGGCTATTGCTGCTGGCGCCGCTGTTCTTCGGCACCTATGGTTTCGCCACCTGGGTCACCGACCAGCGCGACGATGTCGGCAGCCTGGTGTTCGGTTGGGAAAACCATATGCCATTCTGGGCCTGGACCATTGTCCCTTACTGGTCCATCGACCTGCTGTACGGTTTATCCCTGCTGCTACCGCGCAGCCGCGAGGAACTGAAACGCCATGCCTTGCGCCTGCTGACCGCGCAGGTGATTGCCGTCAGCTGCTTTCTGATATGGCCGTTGCGCTTCACTTTCGCCCGTCCGGAACTGGATGGCGTGTTTGGCTGGCTGTTCGATGTCCTCGCCGGCTTTGACAAGCCGTTCAACCAGGCACCATCGCTGCACATCGCCTTGCTGGTAATCCTCTGGGCCTGTTATCAGCGGCACTTGCAGGGCATCTGGCGCACAGTGATGCATGGCTGGTTCGCCCTGATCGGAATCTCGGTACTGACCACTTACCAGCACCACTTCATTGATCTGCCCACCGGGGCGATGCTCGGCTGGCTGTGTGTGTGGTTATGGTCGCTGGAGGGCCCCTCGCTCCTGCAAACCGCGCGTCTGGCACCCCGGGGAACACGCTGGAAACTGGCGCTGTATTACCTGCTGGGGGCGGTGGCTTTCACTGTCCCGGCTTTTTCCTTAGGGGGAGTTTGGCTGTGGCTGCTCTGGCCGGCGCTGGCGCTGCTACTGGTAGCGCTCAATTACGCCGCGCTGAATGCGGGCGGCTTTCAGAAACGCGCCAATGGACGCCTGTCAGCCGCCGCCCGCTGGTTACTGGCCCCCTATCTGGCCGCTGCCTGGCTCAACTCGCGCCTGTGGACACGCAAAGATCCGCTGCCTGATCAGGTGCTCGATAACGTCTGGCTCGGACGTATACCGACACACCAAGAACTCAAGAACAGTGCCTTTACCGCCGTGCTCGACCTCTGTGCCGAACTGTCGCTGAACCCGGGCTCCGTCGCCTACCGATCGCTGCCTGTATTGGACCTGACCGCTCCCACTGCCGCGCAATGTCAGGAGGCAGCGCTGGCCATCGAAAGCCTGCGCCAGCAAGGTCCGCTGTTGGTCTGCTGCGCCTTGGGCTACTCGCGCAGCGCCACGGCGGTGGCCGCGTGGCTGCTGCACAGCGGGCGGGCTGCCAGCGTCGATGAAGCTATCCGGCTGATCCAGTGCGCGCGTCCAAGGATTGCTCTGGGTCCCCCTCAACGAAAAGCCCTTGAGCAGGTAGCGACCCGCATGGAGAGTAGCATTGTCCATTGATATGCATCTGCAGGTGACAGCCAGTCTGTTGCGTCGTGGCGACTTGCTGGATCGACTGTCCAATGGGCTTACCCTGTTGGGCGCCTTGTTCGGCCTGAGCCAGTCCCTCCTGGCCGACCAGAGCTTCTGGAGCGCGACCTGCAGCTGTGGGCTGCTGTTGCTCGGCCTGGGGCAAAAATACTGGGCGCTGCGGGTGGCATTCGATGCCGATCTGTTCCAACGCCTTGCCGAGCGCGCTGAAAACCTTCCCGAGCACACCCTGTCCCTGGATCAAGCGCTGACAACGCTGAATCTGCAGCCCGCCGAGCATGGCGGGCGCCCCTGGAGCGAACGTATCACCGGCGCCCTGAAGCTGTTGCGCCGCCAGGCGCTGCTAGTGGCGGCACAGGTGCTGTTGACCCTGTTTTTCATTCTGGCCGGCCCTTGGCTGAACTTTGCCGGATAAGGAGTTCTCATGCTGGAGCCCGTGGTTGCCACCTTCATCACGTCTGTCGCACGCCTACTCACGGGCGCCCGCAGCCTGTGGCTCGGTTGCGCCCCGCATGCGGTGCAGCGCATCTACTTCGCCAACCACAGCAGTCACGGCGATTTCGTGTTGCTGTGGGCCTCACTGCCGCCGGCCTTGCGTCGCATCACCCGACCGGTCGCCGGCGCAGATTACTGGCTCAAAAGCCCACTGCGCCGGTACATCATCAACCGCGTGTTCAAAGGCGTGCTGGTTGACCGTGAGCGCAAGGATGCTGCCGAGAATCCGTTGCAGCCGATGCTCGACGCCCTGGCAAACGGCGATTCGCTAATCATCTTCCCTGAAGGTACACGCAATCCCGAAGACGGCCTGCTGCCGTTCAAAAGCGGGCTGTATCACTTGGCGAAAGAGTACCCCCAGGCGCAATTGATCCCGGTGTGGATCGCCAACCTCAACCGCGTCATGCCCAAGGGGCGCGTGCTGCCGCTACCGTTGTTGTGCACCATCAGTTTTGGTGCCGCACTGAAGCTGGAAGCTGAAGAAAGCAAGGCACAGTTTCTCGAACGCAGTAGCAAAGCGCTGCTGAACCTGGCCGGGGAGCATGCCTGACATGGACAGACAGACCTTGATGTTGTTCGCCGGCATCGGCGCGTTTCTGCTGCTGGCTTCGCTGATCGGTTTCCTGCTCAAGCGACGTACCCACGGCACCCCCAACCCGGTGATCGACAACCTCAATGCCCGCATCAACGCCTGGTGGGTGATGGTACTGGTGATCGGGGCGGCCTTCTGGCTCGGTACCACCGCGGTGATCCTGCTGTTCTACACGGTGTCGTTCTACGCCCTGCGCGAATTCATGACCCTCATGCCAACCCGTCGCAGCGACTACCCGGCACTGGTGGCGGCCTTTTACCTGGCGCTGCCACTGCAGTACCTGTTGATTTACTACGATTGGTACGGGTTGTTTTCGATCTTCATCCCGGTCTATGTGTTTTTGCTGCTGCCGATCCTGGCGTCCCTGGGCGGCGACAGCACGCACTTCCTCGAGCGCGCTTCGAAGGTCCAGTGATCTGGAGCGTTGCACGAGTTAGATTGATATGATATTCAAATCATATCTCTGTGGATGGGGAGTGGAGGGCCGCAGCATTAGCTTTCTCAAAGCCCAAGAGGAGAGAATCAAATAACGACTGGCCGACGACAGGGTAAAAGATGGAGCTTGTGTGGGGCACCAATGATTTCGTAATCGCAGGGCAGCCTTACCAAGGGTTTCCGATTCTGCTGTGGGATTCGATGGAGAGCTGCAGCCATGCCAATCAGTTCTTCCGTCACTACCTCCTTCGTGGGGCCATTGGCTCCAAGGAATCTTGGCCAAGCACTGGACGAGCGCTGTACGACTACTTCAGCTTCCTGCAAGCCCATGACCTTGATTGGCGGGACGTAGATCGCGGTGAGGCCAAGAGCCTTGTGGCTGCCTACCGAGACTACTGCCTTGTGACCTGCGAACTGGCTCGCAACACTACTCGCCAGCGACTGACGTATATCTGCAAGTTCTATGATTTCGCCCTGGATAAAGGCTGGGTGAAGCGCCTACCGTTCGGTCACGAAGAGCGAACCGTTAACCGCGAAACAAGCTTCCTTGAGCACATTGATGACTCCGGAGGCAAAGCGCTGGTGAATGACGTGATGCCGCGCCGTCACAAGCTCCTGCCAAAGTTCATCAGCATGGCCCAGACCAAATCTCTCCTGGCAGCAGCGGAGAACCCACACCACCGGATGATGATTCGGTTGGCGTTGCATACGGGATTGCGTCGTAACGAACTTGCCACCTTTCCAGTGGCATATGTTTTTGACCCTGACAAAGCAGGGCGAACCGAGCGCAATCTCCGAATTAAGCTTGACCCGTGCGATGGCAGCGGCATGGAGACTAAAGGTAGCAAGGAACGAGAGATCTGGGTCAGTCGCAAATTCATGGCCGAAATCTACCGCTATGTTTCCAAGGTACGAGGCGAGCGCGCATCTCTGGGCAAAAACCAAAAGGCACTGCTCCTCAACCATCTCGGAGAGACCTACGGAAGCGCCGGCAAGAGCCTGAACCGGATCATCAGCGAGACCGGGAAGGTAGCTGGAATTGAAGTCCATACGCACATGCTGCGGCACACCTACGCAACCCACACCCTAGTTAACCTCCAGCGTAACCCTCAGAACGGAATCGATCCCCTGGTGTACCTGCAGCGTCAACTTGGACACAGTTCGATTCAGACCACCATGGTGTATCTGCACCTGATCAACGAAATGGCCGATGAAGCCGTGCTTGCGTATGACGACGAGCTGAACGAAATGGCGGGAGCAGACTGATGGGGAAGCGCAAGGTATTTGCTAAGACTGATCTCAGTGTTCCCGAAGTCGGGCACAGCGTCGACATGTCGGGCAACGTTGTCATTTTGCCTGAGGCTATCCCTCCAAAGAACACTGTGGTCAAATTTGGGAGGAACGCCTCCAATAACCGGAGCTTCGATTTTGCACGCTGGTATGGTGCTGGCATTGATTGTGTCACCTACGCTTGTCAGCGCCAAATCGAACGCTTCCTTGCTAGACAAGACACCACCGTAATGGCCACAACCGTGGTTTCCTACTGCCTCACTGGGCTATGCAATTTTCTCGACTACTGCATACTCCATGCGACTTCCTTAGAACGTGAATTAACACTGATCGATCTGAACCGAAACCTGATCGACGGCTATCTCATTCACCTGCGCAGACCGAGTTTGGCGACTACGGGTCAAAAAGCCTGCTACTCAAAAACCAAGTCGGTGCTTCTCGCCCTTGGGCAACGCGGGCTCTTCCCCTTGGTCACATCTGGCGATGCAGCCACCTTCCCACGTAATCCATTTCCAAACATCAACCGTAAGAGTAAGGGCGAGACAGCACTCTCGAAGCGCGAGCGGCAAGAGTTTGCGGCAGCATTGCGACAGGCCATCAAGCCAATATGGATCGATGACACTCCTATAACCAGCGACCTGTTAGCCTATGCCTTACTGGTCGTAGCTCTACACACCGGACGTAATACCACTCCCTTGCTCGAAATGGGCCGTAATTGCTTGCGCCCACACCCCAAAGACGACACCGTCTTCCTAGTGCTGTGGAAGCGGCGTGGCTACAACTCCAGCAAAGTGGCTCTGCGCGCCGTTTCGGGTGCCGAGCAGGTGGTGGAATCCATGCCCAGCGTGAGAATCAACGTGGAACGTTTGATTCGTCGAGTGATGGTTTGGAATGAACCCTTGAATTCGGAAGCTCCAGACTTCCTCAAGGGGCGCGCGTGGCTGTACCGTAGTCGCGCTTTGTGCTCGACAGGTCAAATCAAAACGCTGGATGCAGCCTTACTGAATACAGGAATAGAACGCCTCGTAGCCGAATATGGCTTAAAGGATACCGATGGAAAGCCACTACGCATAAACATCTCACGTCTGCGTAAAACCTTTGCAAATCGCATCTTTGAGTTGACTGATGGCGATCTTGCAACCACTGCCGCTGCTCTTGGCAACACCCCACAAGTCGCCGATAAAAACTACTTAGCCCCCACCGAGAATGCGCGGCGAAACTGGCAATTCATGGGAGAGGTACTGGTACAGGAGTTACTGAGTGCGACCATCGGCGCAACCTATAAGGACACTCCACTGGGCCGCTGCGCCGACCCAGTAAACGGCCAGTTCGCTCCGAGGCGTGAGGGCGCAACATGCATGAGCTTCATGAACTGCCTGCGCTGTAAACACTACGCAGTAACTGCCGAAGATCTGTACAAATTATTCAGTTTTTATTTCCGAGTTCTGGCAGAGCGCTCCCGTATGGACAAACGGCGTTGGGCACGGGAATACGCTCACATCCCACGCTTGATCGACTATTACATCGTTGCCGAAGGATTGCGCCGTGGCACCTTTAAGGCTGCTGCCGTTGAGGCTGCTCGCGAGCACGCCCGCACTCAACCACACCCGTTCTGGTCAGTTGATCTCATCGACAGCCTAGAGGTCTTTTCATGATCGACACCACCTTAGAAGCGCTACCCTGGGCATCTATTACCGCTCAGCCTGGCGATGTGCGCGGGCTTCCCGACTCAGAGCGCGACGCCCTGATCATTACCGCAGCCCAGATCTATGGACAATGGGTGATCCTCAGCCGCTACGTGGACGACACTTGGCAACTAAGTGACTTCCCTAGTAACGCTTCAGCCCACATGAAATGGATGAAGTTCGGAACCGTACCCACGGCATTTCGGACGGTTATGAAGGCGATGTTTTATCGCTACATGAGAAGAGGACGTAGTGGGTCGGATCGACCTAAAGGCCCCACGATTCATGGCCTCTTTCTAAACGCGATGCCATTTTTGCGGCATTTAGACGATCTGGGACTTAATCACCTAAGCGCAGTCACTCCTATGATCGCAGCGACCTATGTCGCCGCATGCAAGGAACATCTGCAAACTCAACGCAAGGATAAGACGCTGTCACAAAATGCGTTGCACTCTCGTTACTCGGCAGTGGAGGCGCTCTATGAGCTTAGCCAATACACCGACGACAAGATCCCACAACACCCATGGCCCGACACTTCTGCAAAGGCAATGGCGGGACTAACCGGCACAATCAAAGGTGGAAAGACGCCGTTACTCCCCGATGAGGTTTTCTGCACGCTATTCGAACAGGCTTACAAAAAGGTGGAGTGCGGCAAGCAGCTACTTGACCTTCGCGATGATCTGGATGCAATTGCAGCAGAGCGTAAGAGCCTAACGGTCTCAGGTTTGTACTGGGTTAAAAACCAGCATCTGAATGCCAAAGGTTGGGACGGTGGCGTGGATGCACTAACGAAATCGTTAGCAACACTTCGCACGGCCTGCTACATCGTCCTGGCCAGCACCTCTGGCTGTAGGAACCACGAGTTAGCCAATCTGCAATCTGGCGCCCACCATCGCACCGAGGACGATCAGGGCACGATTTACCACTGGATGCGCTCTCGATCTGAAAAGACCGATGCAGGCATCCATGACTGGATGATTCCCGAGTCAGCAGTTCGAGCTTTGCGGATCATGGAACGCTGGTCTGCCCCCTACCAAGCGATGATCGCAGACGAAATTGCCCATCGACGCCACATCAATCGACATGACCCGAAAATTGCGGAGGCTTACAAACACCGCAATGCTCTTTTTCTAAATCCGTTTTCGATTACGGGCAACCGAGTGTGCACACTCACTGGCAAAAGTTGGAACGGCAACCTCAAGGCATTCGCTAGGGATTGCGGGTTGAGTTGGAACCTGACCAGCCACCAATTTCGGCGTAAATTTGCCAATTACGCCGCACACAGCCGCTTTGGCGACTTGCGCTACCTAAAGGAGCACTACGCTCACTGGTCGATGGACATGACGCTCGGTTATGCCATGGACGATAGCTGGGGACAGCATCTGGATCTTGAACTGTACATGGAAATCCAAGGTGAGCTGGAAGATATCAAACTAGGCGTCGTAGACAACTGGATGGGGGAGGAATCGTTGGCAGGAGGCTACGGGCGCACCATCAAAGGATGGCAGCGGGAGCCGCAAAATCTGCTGATCTTCAAAGATCACGCATCGATGTTGAAATCCATCGCTGAAAGCACTGCTATCCGGAGCAATGGCCATGCTTGGTGTACGGCGGACAATGACGGCTGCGTCGGCAATACACTTGAACGTACGCGCTGTAGCGGTTGCGACCATTCAGTGATCGGACACGCCCACGCGCCTATCTACCAGCGACTTTACGATGACCTGAAAGGTCTGCTGCAGTGCAAGGACATTGGTGAAGGAGGCCGCCAACGCGTTGAGCGCGACCTGAACCGCTGCCGAGAGGTTTTGGTACAGCTGGGCGTGCCTCCAGAGGCTCTAAGCGCATGAAGAGCAAGGACAAATCAGCCAATTACAAGCCTGCCGTGGATCGAGCGAAGGATCTGAAGCTAGCCATCTATTCTATCCAAAAAGGTCGATCTCGTAGCGGGGAAACTAAGGTGACCATCGCCGCTGTGGCTCGTGAGGCCGGAGTATCGACGGCCCTCATCCATAATTACTATCCAGCAATCGCAGAGGCTATACGAGAGCTCCAGGGACGATCCAGTCGTGCCATGCGAGATGTCAAACATCAAGATCTTATTGCCGAGCGTCAGAAGTCTGCGGGCTACCGTCATGAGATTGAGGAGCTTCGGGCCAAGCTCGCGACCATCGCATCCATCAATGAGGTACTGCTGTACGAGAATCAGACGCTCAAGGCTAAGGTGAAAGAACGAAACGTGGTTGAAATGGTTTCGTCTACCCGCATAGATAAATCTCGCATCTGACGAAGTCCTCCGCTAATGGAAATCAAAAAAAAAATCCGAATATCGGTCGCTGTGGGGATGGCAGTTACCTCCCCCTCCCCGCTCAGATCCGGACTTAAGGAACTACCACCTGAAACTCCTACAACCTCGTGTATGTGGTGCGAACAGATCCTCATCCGCATCGCTGAATCGCCCTTTTTCACCCTGCCTTTCTTAAGCTCAACGATCACTCTGCAGGCCCGAGCTTAGGGCACGCGACACGATGCACCTCAAGATGCTGCACCCGAGGTTACCTTCTGGCGACGAGGTAGCGTTGCGCAAAACGTATGATCTTTGCGCACAGGGAGTTGTGTCCCGATCATTTGATCATCGCACCTTTGGGTAATCATCAACGCTGCGGTAGTGGTGGCATGCCCTTGCATGGACGGCTGTCGTTAACCAAGCCATGTCTACGACAGGTCTTGGCCCTGCGGGCTTCCATCCTCATGCCCTCCGACCTTCCAGGTCTGCGCGCTCCGCTTGCCTGGCAACGTGAGTCACTCCCTATCAGCAGCATTAGCCACGCAGGGGAAAGGCGGCCTTTATAGTGATCAGATCCCTCCTAACAAAGGTAGTCTCCGCTTAAGGGTATGCTCGTAACATACTGATTTTTCGTCGGAAATCTCGGAAAACCCATCTTTCTTCCTTGACCCCAGCAGCCCCGTAGGTTTCATTTCACACCACAACCTCGGAGAGATGCAGTTTGAAATCCAGGATGCTGAGCTCGCATTTAGGTCTGTCTATTGCGTGCCCTACTGGGCCGGCTGTCGTGAACCAGGCCCGGCGATGCCCGCCGTTGTCCCGGCCCTGCCGGGCTTCCATCCTTAAGTCTGCGCGCTCCGCTTGCCTCGAAGAAAAGCCGTAGTCGCTTGCTGGAAAATAAGAGGTCTCTCCAAGCTGGGAGACCTTGCTAAGGGAGAACCCTGAGATGCATCAGTCACCATACGAACAACACCGCGACATCCTTTTGAACGGTATGTACGGAACAGCATATCGGTTGCAAGAGTTCGTCCTCTATCAGCTCGATCCTTGTAGGTACACTTTCGACATCGATGAGCATCGTGGAGGGTTCGACAGTGTCCATCTTCAGATATATCAGGATATGAAGCAGTGGTACTGGGACAACGGCCCATCAAGCGCTGGCTTCAAAGACGTCGCCGAGGCACTTCAAGAAAGGTACACCAGGCAAGCCCAGGAGAATCTAGATGAGCTGTATCTTCTCCGAGCGATGCAGCCAAGCGATTTTCCTGCTGAGCCTGGCGAGATACCTGCAGACTCTCATAGGCATGCAGTTGAGCGAGCCGAGAGGTTTCACAGGGAGTATGTCGGCAAAGGATTCATCGACGAGTAGACGTTGCCTACAGTTCCCCTCCATCCAACCAAAAATGGGACAAAATCGATGGCATGGCTATTTTGGAAAGACCAACGCGCTGCCTGGGTACAGGCAGAAGAACGAGAGTTCATCAAAGCTGTGAACAGCCTGAAAACGCTTCAGACAACTCCTCGTGGCGGGATGAGGATTGATCCTAAATAACTCAGAGATCAGATCCTGGAGTCACGAGAACGGTACAAAGATCTGGTGAAGCAGTAGCGGTACCGAATGGTCAACCAAGCCGGGTGCCTCACGCCTGCGGGCTCCGCTTGCCTTATGAGTTTAATCACAGACTGTAACGTAACTTTTGACTTGTAACGTAAGCAGCGTTACAGAGCATAGAATTACGTTACAGACCAGTCATCACCGACCATATGGTAGAGCATGAAATCCGCTTCGAGCGCTGAAAGCGCCGTACTTGGCAAAGCTTTTATCCGGGCCGGCGAAGGGCTGGGGCTTGATGACGCTGAGCTTTCAGCTGTCTTAGGCGAGGATGTTTCCTGGGTGCAGCTTTTACGCCATGGACATGAACTGCTTCGACCGAGCAGTGACACGGGGAGCCGTGCTTTGCTTTTAGTTGAGGTGTATCAGTCCTTACTCGCAGCCGTTGGTAACGAGCGAAATGCAAGAAACTGGCTCAGCAGCGAGAATCGTGGTCTGTGTAGTCGACCTCGTGGCCTCATCAAATGCAGATCGGGTCTCGAGCAAGTTGTCCAATATCTCACGGCTAATCGCTCGCTCTTTTGATACGCCCGGTTAAGCCCCAGGACGCCGACGCAGAACGACCAACCGCAGCGCTTTGAGCTTAATGGCTCCGCGTATCAGCGCCCGTCGCTGAGGGCAGGAGGGCGATCTATCTTTCAACGTCAATGGAGAGCGATATGAATTTGTTGAGGCGATGCATTGACTCCGTTTGGCCTGACAAAAGATCAGTTCGCGAGCAAGCGAGAGAGCGCGCTTTCATTGCCGCTCTCAACAATCTGAAATCTCTCCGCGTGACGCCTGGCGGTGGCATGTCGATAGACCCAGACGAGATACGAGAGCAAGTGATAGCGAGTCGACGGTCACTCAGCCGATTCGTGCGATGACTATCTGCGATCTTGTTGGCGTACTGAGCCGAGCCTTCGGCTCGAAGGAGCGATAGGATGCCAGGACTGGATTGTGCTCGACTACCGCCTTGTGAACTACACCAGCACTCCCATTTCTAAACGACCTATAAGATCTAAGACCGCATTCGATTCCGCTCTCGTTCGTAGCATGTCGAGTGGACGACTCGAACCCAGCGCACGAAGCGGCGTGATCATCCATTTTGATGTAGCGACTGAATCGCTTTCGAACAGCGTAATGGCGTGCTCGTACACAGTTATAAATGAGATAAGGCGGTCACTCTCGGACTGTGTGAGACGCCCCGTCTTCATCCTGCGGCCAAGCGTAGACCTCGATATGCCAACTCCCTCACTGAGCAACCTCATCTCGATCTGAACCAGCTTTGCTAGCAGTTCCAGGAACGAAAAAGGTAGCCCTTCACGAATGCGCTCATGAAGCGCAGACCCCCGGTTAGGTATTCCTAGTTGTGCCCAGATGCCAGCAGGGGAAGGCGCGCCGGATTTGTACTCTTCAATGAACGGCAGCATCAGACAAACGTGGTGCCGTAGGCACCAGCAGGAGCTGTGAACAGCTTTTGCTGATTCAGGCACTCGCGCGCTGAGTAATCTTTGAATGTGTACGCCATGATTTCTACATCCTAAATGCTACGTTCGCTGGGTCGGCTTGCTACCTCGATCAAGCGTGCGGTAGGTACGGCTCGGCGCACGTCTTCGATGGCGCTCTAAATTTCGTGATGTGATGAGGTGCCTTCACGGACAAACTCCAGCGCCAGGTAACCGGGCAGTCCGACGCCTACCAACGCATCATCGCAGCCTTCTTCCGCCAAGCGATCCAATACCGCATCCACATCCATGTCGCCCGCTGGTAATAGATATTTCAGGGTGAAAGTACACTCCATCGCTGGCCTCCGGCTCTGAGCTCTTGTGCCTCCATCATAGTGGGTGAGGATGCCTACAACTGGCGTAGTCGCATGATGGCGTCCGTGATGCCACGGGCATTTGTGTCCAGCGTTTCCATGGCAGCAACCGCGTTGTCGGCGACACTCCCCACTCCATTGTCTGAAAGCCACTTGGTAACTTCTTCTATGGCCGCAGCTAAGGCATGCTGATTGTGCAGGAGCAGTGTGAGGGCGTCGGCTGTAGCTATGTTGGCGTCAGAGTTATTTAGCATGAGTATCGTCCGTGAGTAACCGATGCGAGAAGCCTAGCTGAATTCGCCCTTGGCTGGATCCACCGCTAGATTTCAAACCGGCACGGCAGAGCGCGCCGGTACTTCTTGCTCGTTATGGTTTTACTTTTTTATGGAAACGATTGCGGCTTTTCCACCCTCTTGCCTAAAGGAAAACGATACACGGTCTCCGACTATCAGCCCTGCCAGCTGTTTCTCCGTTACGGAAAAAGCCATTGTCATTGGAGGCCACTGCACGGCTGGAACCGCTCCGTGGGAGATGGTCACCGTATTCTTCGTAGTATCTATAGCCTTGATCGTTCCTGCGGCATTGGCAACTTGAGCCTGTTTTGAATCTTGTTCCATCTGCATGCCCTCCATACCGTCCATTTTCATGCCCGGCATGTCCTCCGCATGGACAGAAAGTGATAGCGCGAATACGGTGCTTGCAACTGCAATCAGAGTCAGTTTCATACGAGTTTTCCTTCAGGTTTGATGGGTTCGACTGAGAGATGCCGGCGACGCATCAAGCGATAGGCTGCCGGAATAACAAAAAGGGAAAGCAAGGGTGCTGTGACCATGCCGCCAACCATGGGCGCGGCAATGCGGCTCATCACTTCGCTACCAGTCCCGCTACCCAGCAAGATGGGTAACAAGCCCGCAATAATGACGGCCACGGTCATTGCCTTGGGCCGAACTCGCTGCACAGCACCTTCACGAATCGCCGCAACCAACCCGCGCTCAGTGCTGTCGCCAAGGTCTTCACGTTCAGCCCAAGCGTTCTTCAGATAGAGCAGCATGATCACGCCAAACTCGGCAGACACCCCGGCCAATGCGATAAAGCCGACTCCGGTGGCGACCGACAGGTTGAATCCCAACAGATAGAGAAACCATGCCCCGCCAGTCAATGCGAATGGCAGAGTGGCCATGATCAATAGCGCCTCATCGAAGCGGGCGAAAGTCAGGTAGAGCAGCACGAAGATGATCAACAGCGTGGCAGGTACTACCAGTTTGAGGCGTGCGTTGGCCCTTTCGAGAAACTCGAACTGTCCTGAGTAGCTCAGGCTCATGCCTGGCTGCAGCTTGACCTGTTCATTGACGACCCGACGCAGGTCGGCGACCACCGAGGCAATGTCCCGTCCCCTCACGTCGATATACACCCAGCCTGAAGGCCGTGCGTTCTCGCTCTTGAGCATCGGCGGCCCGTCGCTGACCTTGATCTTCGCCACCGTGCCAAGGGTGATTTGGCTGCCCAGCGGGGTGTAGATTGGCAACTGCTCCAGGGCGCCGAGCGAGTCACGCCACTCACGGAGGTAACGGACGTTGATCGGGAAGCGTGCAAGTCCTTCAATGGTCTCGCCGACGTTTTCACCGCCGATGGCACCGGCCACGATGGACTGCACATCGGAGATATTCAGCCCGTAACGAGCAGCGGCCTTGCGGTCGATATCGACATCGATATAGCGGCCACCGGTCAATCGTTCGGCTAGGGCCGAACTGACACCGGACACGTCCTTGGCCACCCGCTCGACTGCCTGAGTCACGGCATCGATCTCCGTCAGGTTGGTGCCGGCAACTTTCACCCCAATTGGACTCTTGATACCCGTAGCCAGCATGTCGATACGGTTGCGAATCGGCGGTATCCAAATGTTCGTCAGACCTGGGACTCTTACCACTCGATCCAGTTCTTCCACCAATTTCTCCTGGGTCATGCCTGGGCGCCATTGCTTGTGTGGCTTGAACTGGATGGTGGTTTCGAACATCTCCAGCGGTGCGGGGTCGGTGGCGGTTTCGGCGCGACCTGCTTTACCAAAGACGTGTTCGACCTCTGGAACAGTCTTAATCAGGCGGTCGGTTTGTTGCAGCAATTGCGCCGCTTTCTGCGCCGACAATCCCGGCAGGGCTGAAGGCATATAGAGCAGATCGCCCTCGTCCAACGGGGGGAGAAACTCGCCACCCAAGCGAGACATTGGCCATAGCGCACTGACAAAAACCAACAGCGCCACCAGCAGCGTGATCTTGGGTCGACGCAAGACTGCGTCCAGGGCGGGCTGATAGATCCGGATCAACCACCGGTTCAATGGGTTCTGTTGTTCACTAGGGATCCGCCCCCGAATCCAGTAGCCCATCAGCACTGGCACCAAGGTCACCGACAATCCCGCCGCTGCGGCCATGGCGTAGGTCTTGGTGAAAGCCAAAGGGCCGAACAACCGTCCTTCCTGAGCTTCCAGGGTAAAAACCGGAATGAACGACAGGGTGATGATCAACAAACAGAAGAACAGCGCGGGGCCTACCTCTGCCGCCGCTTCGGTCATTACATGCCAATGACGTTCACCCTTCAGTTCTTCCCCAGGATTGGCCGCGTGCCAAGCCTCAATCTTCTTGTGGGCGTTCTCGATCATCACCACGGCGGCATCGACCATGGCGCCAATGGCAATGGCAATCCCGCCCAAGGACATGATGTTGGCGTTGATGCCTTGGTAGCGCATGACGATGAAGGCAATCAACACACCCACCGGCAAGGAGATGATCGCCACCAGGGATGAGCGCAGGTGCCAGAGGAAGATTCCACAGACCAACGCGACGACAATGAACTCTTCGATCAGCTTGTGGCTGAGATTTTCCACAGCGCGGTCGATCAGTTTGCTGCGGTCATACGTTGTGACGATTTCTACTCCAGCCGGCAAACTGCTTTTCAGTTCCTCGAGCTTCGTCTTGACCGCCGCAATGGTCTCGCGAGCATTCTTGCCGCTGCGCAAAATCACCACGCCGCCGACGGTCTCGCCTTCGCCGTCGAGTTCAGTAATGCCACGCCGCATTTCCGGCCCCAACTGGATCGTGGCGACATCGCCAAGACTCACCGGTACACCTCCAGCACCGAGCTTCAACGGGATAGCACGAAAGTCATTAAGCGTTTTTAGGTAGCCTGAGGCCCGCACAATGAACTCGGTCTCTGCCATCTCCAGCACGGCACCACCGGTTTCCTGATTGGCCTTGCCGATAGCCTCGGTTACCTCAGCTTGAGTGATACCGAGGCTGGCCAGTTTGAGCGGATCAAGCTGCACCTGGTACTGCTTGACCATACCCCCCACAGTGGCCACCTCCGCAACGTTCGGCAGGGTCTTGAGTTCGAACTTTAGAAACCAGTCCTGAAGTGCACGAAGCTGTGCCAGATCGTGTCCGCCACTGCGATCCACCAGTGCGTACTGATAGATCCAGCCCACTCCCGTCGCATCCGGCCCCAACGCTGGCTTGGCGCTGGCTGGCAACCGACTTTGTATCTGACTTAGGTACTCCAACACCCGTGAGCGGGCCCAGTACAGGTCAGTACCGTCCTCGAACAGCACGTAGACGAAGCTATCACCGAAGAAGGAATAACCGCGCACCGTCTTTGCGCCTGGCACCGAGAGCATGGTGGTCGCCAAAGGATAGGTCACTTGGTTTTCGACAATCTGCGGTGCCTGGCCTGCGTAAGGTGTACGGATGATCACCTGCACATCAGAGAGATCCGGCAGCGCATCGATGGGCGTGCTCTGTACCGACCAAATGCCCCAAGCCGTGACGAACAGTGTGGCCAGTAGTACCAGGAATCGGTTGGCCACCGACCAACGAATGAGGGCAGCAATCATGGCTGGCCCCCCGATTTATCCAGGCGCTCAACACGCAAGCCATCGTCAGTCTGGCTCACCGCAACCCGAACCTTGTCACCCGTTTTGAGGCCCTGCATCAGGGCCGGGTTGGCGAGTGGGAAAGTCATCGTCATGCCAGGCATGCCCAGCGTCTTGAAGGGGCCATGGGCGAGTGTGACTTCTTTGTCGTTGATCTCAACGATCTGCCCATCCGCCTCATGAAAACTGGAAGTTGCTGAGCTGGGCAGTGACGCTTCCTCCGAGCTTGCAACGATTCCCTTAAGACTGGCCTCCGAGTCGAGCAGGAACTGGCCAGACGTAACCACCTTCTGGCCTTCTTCCAGACCTTTCACTATCGCGGTCTTGCCATCGCTTTCCTGCCCGAGTTGCACCTCCACGGGACGGTAGCGGCCCGCGTCTTCGGCGAGCATCACCAAGGCACGTCGGCCAGTACGAATGACGGCCTCGCTCGGCACCCACAACAAACTTTGCCCGGTCGAGCGATTCAGGCGTACCTGCGCCGTCAAACCCGGCCTGAGGCGTCCATCCGGATTGGGCAGTTCCACCCGAACACGAAGGGTACGGCTGTCCGGATTGGTCTCGGGCAAAATTGCGCTGACCCTGCCACTGAGCATTGTCCCCGGGAAGGCTGGCAGACGCGCTTCGACCGCCTGCCCCACGGTGATCGATCCGGCATCCGATTCTGGAACGGCCACGGCGAGCCAGACACTGCTCAAGCCATTGACGCGTGCCAGGGTATCGCCGGTAGCCACAGTCATACCCGCACGTACATTCAATTCTTGCAGCACACCTGCAATGGGGCTGGTCAGCGTCAGGTAGGGCTGAACCTTACCGCCACGCTCTACCTGAGTAATCAGTGTTGCCGGCATCCCTGTGAGTCGCAGTCGCTGGCGGGCCGCAGCCAACAAGTCAGCATCCCCATTGCGCCTCAGCGCAAGGAACTCTGTCTGGGCAGCGGCCCACTCAGGCACCAGGATATCCGCCAACGCCGCGTTGGCTTTGAGTACATCGCCGGGAGCAAGAGCATAGACCCGCTCCACAAAGCCGGTTGTGCGTGCCTGAATCACAGCGACATCACGTTCGTTGAACGTCAAGGCACCTGTCACGTCGAGGCTCGAATCAAAGATCCCACGAGTGACAGTCGCAAAACGCAGACCGAGATTCTGGGTCAGACTCGAATCGATACTGACGGTCGCACGATCCCCTGCGCCACCGGCGTACTTAGGAATCAGTTGCATGTCCATGAAGGGGGACTTACCCGGCTTATCGAATTTTTGCTGCGGGTACATGGGGTCATACCAATACAGAGCCTTGCGTTGGTCAGGTGAATCGAGGCTCTGCTCCTGGGCAGAATTGGATACCCCATTCATGCGCTGTTGAGCGAACCAGTAACCACCGGCAACACCGAACGCCAGCGAGATGCCTACCAACAATGCCCCGTTACCTTTTTTAAGGATCATTGGCTGGACTCCCCATAAGCAAAATACAACCGCGCACTGGTCAGCGCTCGCTGCTCTTCCACGTCGATCTGTTTGAGGCGGGCCTCGATGAGTTCACGACGGGCGGCAACAACGGCGTTTAAATCGCCTTTGCCCGAGCGATAACTGGCCATGCTGAGATCGACCTTTTCCTTAGCCAGCGGCAACAGGCTTTCCTGGTTACGGCGTACCGCACGATTCAGGCGCTCATAGTCAGCCAGTTCGTTTTCCAGTTGCTGGGTATGCTCGCGTGACAGGGCTTCGCGCTCGGCCTCAAGCTGACTGAGTTCCGCCTGTTTGGCTGCGATTTTGGGGTTTTGGCGAGAGTCAGGAAACAGCGGCAGATCCCAGGAAAATTGCACGCTGACCATATCGCCGAACTCACGGCCACGGCGCTGGTAATCCAATTCCCAGCTCCAGTCTGACTGCTTCTCCGACACAGCTTCACGAACCTTGGCTTGCGCTTCGCGAGTCATCGGTGCAAACGCTGCCAACTCGGGATGGTGTTGCAGTTTATGGGAGTAACTTGAGGTGTCGACGGGCCATTCAGGCAAGCTGCCCACAGGCTTGTCGTTGGCGGCGGAGCCAATCCAGCGTTTGAGGGCCGCTCGGGCCTGTGCTCTCTGGAGAATCAGATCGTCCTGCTGCTCCGCCAGTTGAGCTGCTTCCTGCTTGGGTGTCACAGCATCGGCGGGCTGAGCGCGGCCACCGGCAATTTGGGCTCGGACGGCATCGGTCAGCAGGCGGTTTTCTTTGTAGAAGTCCTGGAATAGCGCATCTTTACGCTCAACCGAGTAGCTGCTGATCCAGGCCAACGCCGTGGACTGTCGCACCTTCAGACGTTCGACTCGACGCTCCGCAGAGGCACGATCAATAGCTGCATCGGCGACTTCGATACGCGCTTTTCGCTTGTCGCTATTGGGCATTTCCTGACTGACCCCGACCATTTGCATGGTCATGAAGTCACGGTCGATGCTCCAGCGATCCGGGCCGCCAATGGGGTAGTTCTGCACACCCACCAATAACTTGGGGTCAGGTAATTCGCCGGCTGGAACAGCCGCGCTGCTGGCAGCTTGAATTTTCGCGTCTTGTGCGGTCAGTGACGGCGAGTTGTTTTCGGCCAGCCGCAACGCTTCATCGAGCGTCAAGGCGGCAGCGAAACTCGGCAATGCCAGCACGCCTGCCGCCAGGCCGGCCACGAGAGACCAGCCCGTGCAATTGCACTTGGAGTTCATGTTTACGATTCCTGTGATCATCCACTGCACGCTTCAAAAGACATGCGCACAGCTAGTCCATCCCGCTAATGGGAATGAGGCTCAATGTGGGACAGGAATCAAACGCGTGGCGGTCGCCATACCCCGGACGGGGTCTGTATAGGTAACGAATCGCTGATAAGGGAAACGACAACGGGGCTGAACACGGTGACGGGAGGCTTTAGGATCGAGACTTGCAGCATGCCGCCTGTCTTGCATTCCTGGCCCGGCTTGCAAGGCTTACCGTGCTCGACAGGACTTTTCATGTCGTTGCAGCAGTCCATCCCCATGTCGTCCATCATCGCCATGCCCATGGTCTTCATCGGGCAAGGTTCTGTCGGTGCCTGAACCCCCGCCATCCCGCTGAGGGGAAGCGCCAGGCTGATCACGAAGATGATGCAAAACCGCAGATAGCGTTTCATGGGCTGGAGTGTAGTCGCTGAAAATGGCTCTTACAATTGGACACGTGTCATCAACAACCTGTCGTCAAAATGCGACGTAGGCGATAACACCTAACATGAATTAAGTCAGCATTACGTGTAATAAATAGTCCTTTATCTGGCCTCCAAAGATGTCAGGAGGCTGCGTGCACTGAGGCCCAGACCGGAACTGACTTTTTGCATTAGTGGCGGTGGCGGTGGTGGTCGTCCGTTGGGTGGTCGCGATGGCAACCTCTATCTAGCTCCCAGCGCCTCGTTATGCCGTCAGCCCCATCCAGCCATGGAAACCTCACTTTCACTCGTGGTCAGCAGGCCACGCGGGTAGGCTGATCATAAAGGTTGTATAACCTTCTCTGGAGATACACCCAACGGTGCCGTCATGGGCGTCAACAAGTGATTTGACGATTGCCAGCCCTAACCCCGCATGGTTCGTAGCGCTCTCTCTCCGTGCGGGATCGACTCGGTAAAAACGGTCAAACAGCCGGGGCAGATGCTCTACCGCTATCTCCTCGCCGGGGTTTTCCACTGACAAGCAGATCATGTCGCCCAGGGGCTCGATTTTCACGGAGATCGTACAGTCAGGTGGGGTATACCTGAGCGCATTGGACAGCAAATTCGAGATCGTCCGATCCAGCATCGTCCCGTCACCATTCACCGCGCCGTGCCCGACTACCTGCAGCTTTACCCCTGTGTCGTCTGCCAGAAGCTGGTAATACTCGAACAATTTATCGACGACCGAACGCAACTCGATTTTCTCTTTGGCAGGTAGAACCAGACCGTTGTCCGACTTTGCTAAGAAAAGCATGCCGTCAATAATGCTGGAGAGTCGGTTCAGATCTTCCAGGTTGGAATAAAGATTCTCTTCATAATCCTCTGGTGCACGTTTCTTTGTGAGGATGACTTCGGTATGTGTGCGCAGATTACTGATAGGAGTACGTAGCTCGTGCGCGATATCGGCTGAAAAGTTAGACAACCGAGCAAATGACTCCTCAAGGCGAGCAAGCATAGCGTTGAACGAAGTGACAAGGAGCTCAAGCTCGCGGGGCACAGAATCCATCGGAATACGCTCCTTCAGCGATCCGGCTGACATCGAGGCCGCGACTTTCGTCACTTGTGCGACCGGCTTCAGCCCGCTGAGCGCGACCAACCACCCTAAACCTGCGCTGACCAAGGCGCTAATCGCCAGCCCGATCACTAACCACCAGCGCAGAGTTTCAACGAAATGCATATGGCTAGTGATGTCTAGACTCAGCCACGCGGTCATTGGCTCAGCTTCATTCGCCAAATGAACTTGAGCTTTCATGCCTCGGTACATATGGCTTCCAGCTGTCCACTCCCACATATCTTCCCTCGGGTCACCAGAGGAGGAAGAAGGATGTCCAACTGCATTTGAAGTCGCGAAGAACGTCTTCCCGCCCATCGCGATAATTGAGGCTGAAAGTTCCTGGTGAGCACCAAGGAGTGCTTGTAGTTGCAACACAACTTCTGAAGGGTCTGCGGAGCCAGCTTCGCCATCCATTATTTGCCGAATGGATTCGAGCTTTTCCGTCATCGCTTGACGGTCGATGGCCTTAAAGTGATGCTGACTGAACCCATCAAAGGTAAAGCCTGCTACTACCAACACGGCCACCACGGCACAGACAAACATCATGCTTAAACGGAGGGTAAGAGATGCGCGCTTCATTCTGTATCCGGAGCATCTAGCATGTACCCCATTCCCCTCGCGGTCTGAATCATCTTGGTGTCGAAATCGTCATCGATTTTGGCCCGGAGCCGACGAATCGCGACTTCGATCACGTTGGTATCACTGTCGAAGTTCATGTCCCAAACCTGCGATGCGATCAGTGATTTCGGCAAGACTTCTCCCCGACGGCGCATCAGCAGCTCTAGTAGCGAAAATTCCTTGGCGGTAAGGTCAATGCGTCGACCTGAGCGCGAGGCCCGTCGTCTTAGAAGATCGACCTCCAGATCCCCGATCTTAATAGATGTCTGGTTGGGTACGGCGGCACCACGGCGAAGCAAGCTTCTGACGCGAGCAAGCAACTCGGAAAATGCGAAGGGTTTGACTAAATAATCGTCTGCACCTAATTCCAAACCTTTGACCCGGTCGTCAACTCCGTCCCTGGCCGTCAGAAACAGCACAGGAACAGTGCTCCCGGCTGTGCGGATAGAGCGAATGACCTCCCAGCCATTTAGGCCCGGCATCATTACGTCCAGGATTAGAAGATCGTAGGCCTCATTTTGCGCCTGGTGCAGCGCCTCTGTCCCCGTCACAACCCGGTCGACACTGAAGCCAGCTTCCAGAAGGCCTTGCTGTAGGTACATCCCAATTTTGGGTTCGTCTTCTGCAACCAAGATTCTCATGCAGGGGCTCCGGTTTTGCGGTGTTCTAGTGTGCTACCAATCTGACGACTGTGCGGAAGCTTACGCAAATGTAATTGCCCAAACAGCAAACAGAAAGTTCCCAGTCAAGACGGGGCGGGGGTGTGGCGGATTGAGGGAGAGCAGCTAGTCGGCAGCTTACAAAAACGTAATCGGCAATCTGAGCTTTTTGCGCTTAACCTACTTTCCATCCAGCGCGGAAGCACGACTCCTGGCCTACGGCCAGTGCATACAGCGCAACCGCAACGCTAAAACGTGACGAGGTGCATCGAATGTTCAAACGAAAGCTATCGCTTGCTGTGGGATTGATGATTTGTGGGATTGTTCAGGCAGATGAGCCACTCACAATCGATGTGCATCGTGACGCGAACTGCGGGTGCTGCAAGGAATGGGTCAAGCACCTCGAATCAAATGGATTCAAGGTAGTAGACCATGTGGAAAGTAATATGAGCGCTATCAAGCAGAACCTGGGCGTGCCACACGAACTCGCTTCATGCCATACGGCTGTGATTGACGGCAAATTCGTAGAGGGTCATGTCCCTGCCGATGAAATCAAGAAGCTGAATGGACGTTCAGACCTCGCAGGAATTGCAGTGCCAGGCATGCCCGCAGGCTCCCCTGGTATGGACTACGGCCAGAATCATCAACCTTACCAGGTACTGGGGCTCACCAAGGCAGGTGCGCAAGAAGTGGTCGCTGACTACCCCATCAGCCGATAGTCGTTGCTCAGATCTGAGCGCCCTTGGGGCCGCTCGGATCTAGCTCCTGGATCACCCTTGAGCCATCTCGATTGAGGGGCTCAATGTTCCTAGCCAGGCCACCAAGCAAACGATGACGACAGCACAGGTCGATTCGATCACCACACTTTTTCTCAAAGCAGTTGCCGCTAGAGAAAAATCACCGGCCACCACAGACCGCTCTAGTGAAGGGCTCAGGTAGAAACGATTGAGGGTAGCGAGCCCGATCATGCCCAGGAACAGCAGGATCTTCACGAACAGGAGAGCGCCATAGGTGCTGGTTACGACTTCGATTACTGACGGCCCGACAATGAAGAGGTAATTAGCGACGCCAGTAACTATGATCGTACCAACAATGAATGCGCCCGCTGTTTCGAATCCCCTGAGCGCTCGCGATAGCACTCGTACCAGTTGCTCCGAATTAGCCCCCCTAATACTCAACATCAGACCAAACGCCGCGAGAGCTCCGATCCATCCGCCAGCGGCAAGTAGGTGCAAAATATCAGCGGCAAAGTGCCAGAATCGCAGGGTGCCTTCATCCATCGCCCCGTGACCTGTCCATGGGATTGTCGCTAAGGCAATGCTGCCCGCAATGGTAGCGATCCAGAGACTACCCGTCGGCCATCGCCTGTTCTGGCTTCCAGCAAAAATCACCACTGCTAGCGAGATCATGCGTGTCACCCAGCTGTAGCCGACCTCAGTCTCGTACAGCATCATTTCCATGTGCGGTTGCAGTTCCGCCCACTCGGATGCGCCGCTCATATTTTTTGTCATAACTACAAAAGCTGCTACGGACAAAAGCATACCTATAACAGCGGTGCCAGGTAGTAGCGACCCAAAATGCAACAACGTTCCCGATACACGTTCTTTTCCCCGAAAGCTGTATAGCCCAAAGACGGCAAGACCGAAGAGGAGCATCAGATCCAAATAAAGCGCAAGGCGCAGCGCCACGTTAATTGGGTCGCTCATACTTATTTCACTTTGAAGGTGACGCTGCCAGTAATCGGATGGGTATCGGACGAAACCGCTCGCCATTCCACTTTGTAGGTGCCCGTTGTGAGAGGAGAGGCCGGGGTCAAGACCATAGTTTTGGGATCGTCACTGCCGGCCACGCTGGCTTTAACACCCATAGGAGAGTTTGGCATGCCGGGCATGTCAGTCATGATCAACTTGGCTCCGGAAAACTGGGTGACCAGGTTTTCAGAAAAGTGCAGCTCAATCTTTGCTGGGGCTGGGCCGTTCGCGCCTTCAGCTGGAGTTGAAGAGACTAGCTTCGGGTGAGCCTGGGCAACTGCACTGAGCAGAAGGCTGGATGAAAGAGCGACGGCCACAACACAGGATTTAAATACAGACATGCAAGGCTCCTCACAGCGCGTAGCTGTTGTAATGAGGTTAATAATTATTTGGTGCTGCTAACTGTGATTTAGAACCACACCCGGACGCCGAGCACCAGACGAGCTTCGTCATTGTCTCCGCCTTCCTCGCTGGCATAGTCAGCGGTTTTTCCATAAGAGCGATTCCAAGTCACACCTACGTAAGGTGCGAACTCTGGACGGATTTCGTACCGAAGTCGCAAACCCACCTCACTCTCAGACAGCCCCGAACCCACTCCACGTTTGGGATCGTTTTTGCCATAGAAATTGAATTCTGCCGTCGGTTGTAAAATCAGCTTATTGGTGAGGAGAATGTCGTAGTCACCTTCCAGCCGCGCTGCGGTCTGGCCGCCTTCACCCAAATAAGCAGTAGCCTGGGCCTCGAAATTGTAGAGCGCCAAGCCCTGGATACCGAAAGCTGCCCACGTTTGAGGGTCGCCTGGTTTGAAGTCTTGACGAACACCACCGACTAGATCCCACCAAGGGCTGATGGCGTGTCCCCATAAAGCTTGAACCTCAGCCTTTTCAGTCTTCCCATTGGTGCGTTCGCCTTCGGAGCGCAACCATAGACGATCAACATCTCCCCCTATCCAACCTTGGGCTTCCCAGTTCAGTGCGCTTCCATCGTCAGCATCCTGCCATTCCAATTTCTCAAATATAAAAAATGAGTTGAGGGCTGTGTCATGAACTTGGTGACCACCAGGGGACTTATAGACTGCGGCTCTGTCAGCATCAGTTAGCGGCGGTATCGGAGTCCGGCTTTGGGTTTGTGGTTGCTTGGCGGGCTGCATACCCTCCATTTTGCTGTGATCCATACCTTGCATCTGGCTGTGATCCATACCCTGCATCTGGCTGTGATCCATACCTTGCATCTGGCTGTGATCCATACCCTGCATCTGGCTGTGATCCATACCTTGCATTTGGTTGTGATCCATACTCTGCATCTGGCTGTGATCCATGCCCTGCATCTGGTTGTGATCCATACCCTGCATCTGGCCGTGATCCATGCCCTGCATCTGGTTGTGATCCATACCCTGCATCTGGCTGTGATCCATAGTCTGCATCTGTGCGTCTTCGGTGCCCTGGCTTGTTTCAGCGGCTGCCGGAAAGACAAAACCAGCGGCTAGAGCGACGGTAAATACAGCTGAGTGCATGCGAGTCCCGCGAAGAAAATTGCTCATAGTCGACTCCTTATTCCTCTACACGCACTTCGCGGAACATCCCCATTTCCATGTGGTACAGGAGATGGCAGTGATAGGCCCAGCGTCCCAGTGCATCGGCTGTCACTCGATAGCTGCGCTTTGATCCTGGCGGCATATCAATGGTGTGTTTGCGAACAAGGAATTGGCCATTCTCGTCTTCAAGGTCGCTCCACATGCCATGCAAGTGGATGGGATGCGTCATCATGGTGTCGTTGACGAGCACGATCCGGACTCGCTCGCCATACTTCAGTTTTACCGGCTCGGCGTCCGAAAACTTCACGCCGTTGAAAGACCAGGAAAATTTCTCCATATGCCCGGTCAAGTGCAGTTCGATAGTTCGACTTGGCTCACGGCCATCTGGATCTTCAAACGTGCTCTTTAGGTCAGAGTACGTCAGCACCTTTCGACCATTTTCGCGAAGGCCCATGCCAGGATCATCAAGCTTTGGTGACGTCGACATTGCCTGCATGTCGACGAGAGGATTGTTGGATTCCGTGGCTGGGTGCGTTTGCATTTCTCCCATACCACTCATGCCGCCCATGGACATTTTGCTGTGATCCATTCCAGCCATGCTGTCCATGCCGGACATGTCTTGCATATCGCCATGGTTCATACCTTTCATGGCACCGCCATCCATGCCTGACATGCCCTCCATTGAGCTGTCTTCCATACCGGCCATCTTGCTGTGATCCATCCCAGCCATATCGCCCATACCAGCCATCGCGCCATGATCCATACCGGCCATACCCATGTCGGCCATGGTGACGAGAGGACGTGGGTCTAGCTCAGGTACTGGAGCGACCAAGCCAGACCGGACGGCCAAGGTGCCTCTTGCATACCCCGACCGATCCATCGACTGCGCAAACAGTGTGTAGGCGTCCTGAGTTGGTTCGACGATCACATCGAAGGTCTCAGCTGTGGCGATCCTGAATTCATCCACGCTTACGGGCTTAACATACTGGCCATCTGCAGCCACCACAGTCATCTTCAAGCCCGGAATACGGACATCAAAGTAGCTCATGGCTGAACCATTGATGAACCTCAACCTAAGTTTTTCGCCAGGTTTGAAGGTGCCCGTCCAGTTGGAGTTTGGCGCGTGGCCATTCATCAAGTAGGTGTATGTCGCGCCACTGACATCTGCAATGTCCGTGGGATTCATCTTCATTTCGGCCCACATCTTTCGGTCAGCGACAGTGGCTGACCAACCTTTGTCAGCTACGTCGTGGATGAAGTCACTGACGGTGCGCTTGTGAGTGTTGTAGTAGTCAGACTGCTGCTTGAGTTTCCTCATCAGCGAAGCAGGATCTTCATCCGTCCAGTCAGTAAGCATCACCACGTAGTCACGGTCATACTCAAAAGGCTCCGGCTCTTTCGCGTCGATTACCAGTGGGCCGTACACACCTACCTGTTCTTGGAAGCCGGAGTGACTGTGATACCAGTACGTTCCGTTCTGCTTGACCTTGAATTGATAGACATACGTGCCGTTAGGCTCGATCCCATGGAAGCTAAGGCCCGGCACACCGTCCATATTCGCGGGGAGGATAATCCCGTGCCAGTGGATGGAAGTCATATCCTTAAGGCGGTTTTTGACTCGCAAGGTTACGGTATCGCCTTCGCGCCAACGAAGCTGAGGCCCCGGAATTCCACCATTAATCGTCATGGCTGTCCGGGCATTCCCAGTGATGTTTACCGGAGTTTCTCCGATAAATAGATCGAACTCTGTACCTGACAGAAGATTGGTTTCGCCCGAGCGTGGTGCCGCCCATATAGGCGTCTGCCAAAGCCCTAAGCCACCGAGGATCCCGCCTGCGGTGAGACCTTTCACAAAGGTGCGCCGAGAAGTTTTGGAATGCATACCGATTCATGTCCCGTCAGTCGGATGTCAGGTGCACACACACACACACACTGTGGTGTGCTCCCGAGGGTTCAGGCTTTGGATAGCTAGTGCTCAATACATTGGAAGATGACATAAGCTAGCAAGCGGGGTGATTACATTTCCGTAAGCTGGGCGGATCAGCATTGATGCTTCTGCTCTCCAGCCGTGGGCTTTTCCTGTGCAATTTCCTCTTGCACTTGCGCTTGTGGAACGGGCTTGCTGGTGACCATTGCCGTCTCTCGAGCTCGTTCCATGCGCTCAACCGCACGGTCGCCGCCACCTTCGGCAAAGGCCAGGGACGAAATAGCCAAACTGAGTGTAAGAATCACAACGTTGGTTGCTTTCATAGTGCATCTCCTTCAAGGAATTGACTCTCGATGAAACCAGAGAGTTTGAGCGTCAGCTCGATGAGGATGATGAGGGGACGCACCTGTCAGCACGCTTAGCTGGTGATTACACTTTTGACAGCACACGGAGAAACTCAACATCTGAAAGATCGACGTGCGTCATAAAATTTGACCGCACCACAGAACCGACAGCCGGCTGCATAAATTGATGTAGATCAACCGTGGCACTTCAATGTGGCGTATGTTGAAAAATCAAAATCCGCTAATCAGTACCGGAGATTCTCCATGTTCTGGTTTCGCCATCGTCAACCAACGTTCATACGCCTCGCCATCGTGCTGTGGGTGTTAGCGTTTGGTCTGGCAGCGAGCCAGGGATGTCTGGCACAGCCCAGCCACAATCCAGCTACAACACATGTCTCGCTGAACACCGCGCAAGATCACGATAGCCACGACGCCCATGTCCTCGGTTGCCTTCAGCACTGCGCCGATGCGGCGATAGCTGTAAGTCCTTCGCTCCATCTTCAAATATTTGACCTGTCCAGTTGGACGTTTCTGCTCCTGCTCCCTGCGTTGCTGATTTTGTATCCCGCCAACCCCTCCGCTTTTGCCTTTCTTGCATTACGGCGCCCTGTACCAGCCAGACCGCCTGCCCGCCTGATTTTCGTCCGTTTCAACGATTAATCCGACCTTCTGCGCGCCGATCTTCGGCGCACTGTCTGACTGCGCCAACCTGGCGCGGCTTGGTATTACCTGAGTTGTCCTGACCCTTTGGAGATTGCCATGCATGCCACATTGAAATTTATCCTCGCCACCCTGCTCGTGAGCAGCCCACTCATCGCCTCAGCAGTCGATGAGCATCACCCAGAGGGGCAGACCGCGCCCGCCCAGACAAGCGAAGCAGCTACGCCGATGCAAAACAATGTCATGGCCGAGCAAATGCAAAAAATGCAGGCTGCACACGACAAGGCAGCCGCCGCCAAGACACCTGCCGAGCGACACGCCGCCATGCAGGAGAGCATGAAGACGATGAAGGACAGCATGGCCATGATGCATAAGAACTGTCATGGCAAGGGCATGGGCATGGACGGCAACAAGGACGGCATGGAGATGGGAATGATGAACATGATGATGAAAATGATGGATCAGCAAACGAGCATGATGAACATGCCGATGAGCAAGTGACGCGCACAAGCCTGTAGGCAACGCAGCGACGGTTTTACTTTAGCCAATATGCCAAGGGTAAAACTGCCGCCCGTTGCACCTCTACGACGTATCACTCAACAGCACTCCCTCAGGAGTACAGAACCATGATGAATTCACCACATTCCGCTAACACCTCACCAGCATTTTGGAGGAGCAAACCCGGCATAGCGCTGGGCATGCTGCTGGTGATCGTGCTGTTCTATCTGGCAAGAGAACACTACGGCCATATGCTGGGCTTACTGCCTTACATGATTTTGCTGTTGTGCCCGCTGATGCATTTTTTCGGGCACCACCACGGTGGTCACAGTCATCACGGCCAAACCTCAGACGCCACCAAGGATGAAAAGAGGAGTTAGCTCATGCCCACCCCTGAGCTTCGTTCAGAGCACAACCCAATACAGAAGTCTGAACCCCCACCCACCGGCTCCCATGACCCGGTATGTGGCATGACTGTCAGTATCGACAGCCAGTTCAGCACGGAGTATGAGGGGCAAAATTACCGGTTCTGCAGCCAGAAATGCCAAACGACCTTCAGGGCAGCGCCCGAGCGTTATCGAATATCTCAACGAAAAATCGAACAAGTTCATCAGACAACAGCAGAACCGGTAACGGGTGCCGCTGAATACACATGTCCCATGCATCCGGAAATTCGCCAGATCGGCCCCGGCGTCTGCCCTAAGTGCGGCATGACCTTAGAGCCGGTGATTCCCGAATTAGAGGAGGATGAGAACCCCGAACTTAAGGACTTCACCCGGCGCTTTTGGTGGACATTGCCACTGACAGTGATCGTAACCGTGCTGGCTATGGGTGGCCATGCCCTGGTGCTGTTCCATGGCACCACGCAAAATTGGGTCGAGCTGGGATTGGCGACACCCGTCGTGCTGTGGGCTGGATGGCCATT
Source organism: Pseudomonas sp. EU05-FHT14B02 (assembly GCF_058791055.1). NCBI lineage: Bacteria > Pseudomonadati > Pseudomonadota > Gammaproteobacteria > Pseudomonadales > Pseudomonadaceae > Pseudomonas > Pseudomonas sp. EU05-FHT14B02. The sequence goes on from NZ_JBYTDD010000012.1 coordinate 56,604, forward strand.
TTATGTTCGTGGCGTGCGCTCGGTGATTCAGCGTAGTCCGAACATGTGGACGTTGATCGGGCTTGGTACGGCGGCGGCCTTCCTTTACAGCGTCGTGGCCACCCTGGCCCCCGATGTATTCCCCAGCAACTTCATGATGGATGGTCGCATCGGTGTGTACTTCGAAGCGGCGGCTGTGATCATCTCACTGACACTTCTCGGCCAGATGCTCGAGCTCAAGGCTCGCTCGCAAACCTCGGCTGCCATCAAGTCGCTGCTTGGACTGGCCCCAAAAACTGCCCGTCGGATCAATGCCGACGGCACGGAAGAAGACATCCCACTGACACACGTACACAGCGGCGATACATTACGTGTGCGTCCGGGCGAAAAAGTGCCTGTCGACGGCCAGGTGTTGCAAGGCGAAAGTGCTGTAGATGAGTCGATGCTCACCGGCGAGCCAATACCGATAATGAAAAGGGCCGGCGACGCGCTGATCGGAGCCACCCTCAACATTCACGGCAGTCTGGTGATGCAAGCGCAGAAGATCGGGTCAGCGACCCTGCTCGCACAGATTGTGCAGATGGTTGTGCAGGCACAACGCTCAAAAGCGCCGATGCAACGGCTGGCAGATGTGATTGCCAGTTACTTCGTGATCGTTGTGATAGCTATCGCCGCGCTGACTCTACTCGGCTGGGGGCTGTGGGGGCCCGAGCCAAGTTGGGTGTTCGGATTGATCAACGCTGTCGCGGTCATGATCATCGCCTGTCCGTGTGCCCTTGGCCTAGCGACACCGATGTCAGTCATGGTTGCCACCGGTAAGGCTGCTGGCAGCGGCGTATTGTTCCGTGATGCCACCGCCATCGAAAACCTGCGCAAGATAGACATCTTGATAGTCGATAAAACTGGCACCCTCACTGAAGGTCGACCAGCGTTCCATAGCGTCGAGGCCGTACCCGGATTTACTCAGGATGAAGTGTTGCGCCTGGCCGCAAGTCTCGATCAGGGCAGTGAGCATCCATTGGCCCACGCCATCGTCGAGCAGGCTCGTGCCGCAGGGCTAAAACTGGTGACACCTGAAACCTTCGAGTCAGCCTCAGGTATTGGTGTAAGCGGTCAGGTCGAGGGTCGCCGCCTGATGCTAGGCAATACCGCGTTGATGCAGGAGGCCGGCGTTTCCACAGAGAGCTTGCAAGCACATGCCGAGAAGCTTCGCGGCGACGGCACGAGCATCATGTACCTGGCAGTCAATGGCGCCCTGGCGGGTTTGCTGGCTGTTGCCGACCCCATCAAACCCACCACGAAGCTGGCCGTCGAGCGTCTGCAGGCGGATGGCGTCAAGGTCATCATGGCCACTGGCGACGGCCTTACGACTGCTCGCTCGGTAGCTCGCCAGTTGGGCATCGAGGAGGTGCACGGCGAGATCAAACCGCAAGATAAAGAACGTCTGGTGGCATCTCTGCAACAAGCCGGACACCGCGTGGCGATGGCTGGCGACGGCATTAATGATGCCCCCGCACTGGCTCGCGCTGATGTAGGTATCGCCATGGGCACTGGCACTGATGTGGCGATGAACAGCGCTCAGGTCACCCTGGTCAAGGGCGATCTGCTCGGCATCCTGCGTGCTCGCAGCCTGTCAGTCGCAACGGTGAGAAATATGCACCAGAACCTGACCTTCGCCTTCCTTTACAACGCCATGGGCATCCCACTGGCCGCCGGCTTGTTCTTCCCTCTTACCGGTCACCTTCTGTCACCGCTAATTGCCGCACTGGCCATGAGCGTGAGCTCGGCGTCGGTGGTATTCAACGCCTTGCGTCTGCGCCAGGCTTCCATTGATTGAATGAAAACGACCGCTTGACCTTGCCATGGCAGCAAGGTTGAGGATAAGCCAACGCCGCAGAAAAGCCTCATGCGTCAGTCGTTCCATGATCAACTTTGTTGTGAGGGGTCACCAATGAAAACTGTTGAACTGCAAGTCCAAGGCATGAGCTGTGGTTCATGTGTCAAACATGTCACCGAAGCGCTGCGCCCAGTTGAAGGCGTGAGTGACGTAGCGGTGGATTTACAAGCCGGACGGGTGAAGGTCAGCGGCGATTCGGACAGCCATGCGCTGGTTGCAGCCTTACAGGACGCAGGCTATCCAGCACAGCTGGCGACAGTGGAAAGCGTAGCGAGTAAGAAAACCTCGGGCTGTGGCGGGAACGGCGGCGGTTGCTGCTGCCGGTAAGGATTATTTTGAAACTGAAGAACTCAGAATCACCCCGACCTCGTTGGAGTTGCGGCGCCGGGTATGCCCGCTGGTGGAGTACGGCCAAACCAAACAGCCGTACCAGGTGATAGGTCAGACTGTACCGATCAAGTAGTCGCCGATTATCCTAGCCATTGACGACTACGTTACCCTTCAAAAATGCCTGAAGCTATGCATATGACTTCGCCTGCCTTCACGATCATAACGACACTTTGTATTTGTCTAGGAAGGTTCGCCCATACAAAAATGAACACGTCCATCATTGCAGCACTTGGGGCGGCAAATGGTGGTGCCCCTGTGAAAGACGCAAGAACTCACGGAGGCTTGAGCGCCCGTTCCCTCGCTGAAAAGTCGCGATCACGTACCGTGAGTTCACCGTTGTCAGCACCCAAAATCGTCCCTCGCGTTCAGCCTTAATAACGTCTGAAGTTCGGATTAAATGACCATCGCCGAACCGACCGTACTGGTCTTCGCGTTTGTGGCCAAAAACTACGCCTATGCAGGTGCGCGCCCTGATGGCGACTCCACAGAGGTAGGCGGTAACGGGCTTGTCAAACCCTTGCCCCTGAGCTTTGATGATTCGCATAAGATCGAAATCTGTATGGCGCTTAACGTGAAAACTTACCTCAGTCCTGTTCAGCATAATTCTTCCTTTGACCGCTCGTATGGCGCGACCAGGAGTTCGACACGAAATCATCCAATCTGATGCCGTGCCGAAAACCTGATGGATTTCAGGCTGCGCGGATCATGTCCGCATGGAAAATCGGACTTAGATTGGCCAGCAAGTCGCTTCTGAACCCAGCTTGGTGAGAGCTGTGGTACTTGGAGCCTGTCTCCACTTCTAGTAGGCAAACGAAGCACTCGTTATCGTCTTCACCAAGCGTTACTTTCGTCAGTGTCTCCATTCGCCAGCCTTCTGTTCCATTCATGTAACCGGGAGTGACTACTTGCACGTCTGTGATGAAGGTCTCTGCGTCCTGCGCTATTAGCATCTGTTGGAGCCGAGGTTCGCTGTCGACCATCAGAGCCGCCTCGGTGATTCGGCCTTGGTGCTTCGCCTGGACTGTGACGTGATACCAATGAGTACGAAGCAATCTGGATACCTGATGCCATTGGCATTCACCTTCCCCAAACATGCCCGGCAGACCGAGCATGTCGTCGTCGTGTGTTCTAAACATCGTATGTTCTTGTGTCTCAAGGGGCTCCGTTACGGAGCGCAGGTTAGAAGAAGGAAAAAATGGTTTTCAGGCTCGCAGGTTGTTCATGACCTGGGCCAAGCAAGACGTAAGCCGTATTTCTGGTTTCGAACACGACGCCGTCATTGAAGCTGGTGCACATGCTTGAACGAACCCAGTCGCCTTGCTGAAAACGTCCCTGACTGTCCTCGACCACATTGTGAGCAAACACGATCATTGGGAGCTGGCCGACTGCATGAACTTTGGCGAGCTCATCGGGCGTGACATCAATGCGAAATATTGTCCAGTCCGTGATCAAACAGTACGGTTTACCGGGGAAGCGTTGGCTCACCAGCGCTCGTGCTTCTGAGCTGCTGGACAGGCCTTCAAGAGGCGTCCGTGGCCCTTTCATAAAGTCGGGTTCTTCGACGCTAGCCATAGGGTGTCCTTTGATTAATAACCAGGAAATTGACAATTCAATCCTGTTTGTTGCAGTTCGCCGTCGTGCGGATAGGCCTCCCGCACGCGTGCTGCGTTGCGCTATTTGCGACGATCTAAATCATGGAAGGCCGACCTTAGAACTCGGCGCGCACCGCAATACGGATCATAGCCCGTGTTATGGTGCGTCGCAATATGGCTTTATCCTCGATTTACTTGAGGAAAAGTCATGGAGGCGGCAGAAGCACTAGCTGTAGTGGTACGCGCCGTGCGTAGAAGAAAAGGCCTATCTCAAGAAAACCTGATCAGCATCGACCGTTCCTACTGGGGCCAGATAGAGCGTGGGGAAGTAAACATCACGATTGACGTCCTCATTCGACTAGCAGCGCTACTGGAGGTAGAGGCGGCTTCGTTGATCCTCATGGCGACCTCTCTGCAGTCCAATGAACCATTCCGGGAAGGGCTGAAGCGTCTAAACAAGCAGTTGAATAAGATTAAAAGAGATGGCGTCGATTCTGAGATGGAGTCGTTGTCACGTGCTGGGAAGCTACCACCTGGTCGACCACCTCGATCCGGGGCGGCGGACAAGGCTGCAGAGGCTAATCGTCTGAACAACGAAGGAGTATCCGTGGCCGAGATTTCGGAAACATTGGGGCTGTCGAAAACTACCGTTCGCAGATATCTAAAAACAACCACACCCGAACATCCGTGATTTCCGAATGACCTCTAAATGACCAGCACCCGACTGAAAATGTCACAGGAAGGACAGCTGTGGAAGACTGCTCTGGAACACCTTGGCCCCATAGGTCTCCATCAATTTGTTGTCGAGATTTGGCCTAGTGCCCGGCCTGCGGCTCGTCCAACTGTCGAGTACCTGGACAGCGACCACGTTGGCGGTGACGTGCTGAATTTACTGAGAATTGCTCAAATCGCTGTAGGCGCGGTTGTGCCTTACAGGCCGGTTGAGTCAGGCAGGATCGCGATCTATTCCGCACACGCCGAGCATCTTGCACGCGGGCTATTGCAGGCCATGCCGGTCGGAAAGCTTCCGCCCAGTTTGAAGGGGGCCCGGCTTGAGGCTGAGCTGGGAATGTAGATCGAATTCGGAGACCCAGCCCAGACCTGCCCCGGAAGGGGGTAGTCAGGTCATGCTGTCTAGGAGCAGGCCAGAATCAGAGGGATTGGCTTGATTCTGACCCATGCTCAATAACTCAAGTTAACTGGCTCTAGATCCAAACTCGATGATCCAGTTGTACAGGGCTGTCACATCGGCTTCAAATACATCCAGCTCAAGACCGCTACTTGGCATCTCCTCAGACTGAGCATGCTCAAACACTGAGTAGCGAGTCATTAGGTCATCAATGAAATTGCAGTCGTCATTTGTTACCTTGGCCACCTTGTACAACTTGCCCTGGGTATTGATTGCACGCCTGAAGCGACCGACGACATCCGCCAACAGAACGTACTCAATCGTCTTCTCGACGATGATCCTGAAGTCACTGCAGGCGCTCTTGGCGAGCACCTCATAAGTCTCGACCTCAGCCTTCTCCTGAAGCTTTCTCAGACGGGTAATCGTATTGTCGATTAAACCCCTGACAGCGCTTTCCGGTCTCAAGTCTCTAGCACTCGCAGTGGCGACAATGCCTGCCGTTTTTTCCATCCTCCGAAGTGACGTCAGCGTTGACTTGATGGAGGGCTTCCCTGGCGTCTGTTCCCATTTCTTAGTAACAGCTTCTACCTGGGCAACGAGAGAAAGCCGGTGGGTAAATATGATGACCTGCCTTGTCTGTGACAAGGACGCGAGGCGCTCGACCACCTTCTCTTCAAAGTCTTGGTCAAGCGACGAAATCGGGTCATCGAAAATGAACGGGGCCAGTTGGTTTGAGCCTGTGGTGTCTGCAAGGAACGCGGCGAGTGCGGCGATTCTGGTTTCACCTTCGCTCAAGATGTATTCCAGGCCGTGTGAGCCATGTGCACCTACGAGGTTCAAACCGAAGGTGATCTTCCCTTTGCCACCAGATTTGCTTTGCGGAGCTATTGGTATGCGGTGGCCGCCCAGGAGCTTCAACTCGTCGATGAATCGAGCTTGGTAACCAGCATCCAGTTCGGTCTTAGCCAGCTCATTTTTCTTGGTGGTGAGAGAGTTGGTGGCTGCTGAGCGTGAAGCTTTGTCTATCGCTGCAACTGCGATCAGCCTAGCCCTTTCAGCGCTGATGGAGGACTTGTTTTGTGAGAGCCACTGCTTGGCTTGAAGGCGCTGAACTCGGTCTTGCATTGCCTGGCGATGCTCATCCTTCAACAGGGCCGACAGGCTCACTTCTTCGGCAATCAGGTCTGCAGACTTAGCTTTTGCCGCTTCGTTTATGCTCGACCAGTCGATAGGCTGCAAGGTGCCGACAGGGCTCCCCAGTACAATTTGATCAAGCCGCGCTTTCAGCATGCCAAGCCAGGTGATCCCATCGGTCTCTTCGAAGCCCAGAGTGGACATTTGAACAATCCAGTCCGCTTGTCCTGGAAGAGCCGGCAGCTGTTTTTTGCGATCAGTAAAACTACCTTCAGCTTTCTTGGCGGTAGTCTCAAGGCCGTCGGTTACAAACTTTTCAAACCCGGCCAGGCGGACTTTTGCCTCCTCGCCGAGGCTTTGGTGGCAAAGCACGCAACGCGAATCAGCCGAAACGTTGGGGAACGGAGATTCAGCGTAGGCCATGCCGGTAGAGTAAGCACGGGCGTGTTCCCACATCTGCTGCCAGGTCGCAGAGCCGACGCCTTCAAGCTCTGCTTTCCCGAAAATGGCTGCCGCCGCCTCTTCGCAGGTGCTTCTTGCCTTGACGGCTGTATTTTTCAGATTTTCCAGCTCAGCCGCCGCTGCGTCGTTCAATCCCAGCTGGAGTGTCGACATCGTTGTTTCAATATTTTTCAGTACGGTTTTTTCTTTGTTGATGGCCAAAAGCCGACCAGCAATATCCTTCTCTGCGAGCAAGGCTTCGTTCTCTATACGCTCCCGATCAAGTTGGTCGGTGTACAGACATTCCTTATCAATGCTCGCGGTAGTAGTCGTACCCTTCAGACCCTGAAGCCATTTCGCTTCGGCAGTTTGATTTAGGATCTCAGGGATGGCGGGTAGTGCTTTGCTGAGTAATGCCTTTTCACCGGCAAGCTCTGCGTTAACTGCGTCCGCTGTAATGATCAGCGCCGATACAAACTTCATCCGGCTGGGTTCATAGCATGCCTCAGTCCTGCCCATGTACTGCTGGGCTGCCTTGCTGTCGAACACCTGTGCATGCCGTAGAGCTTTGTGGGGCCCGCTGGGTATATCCCAGTGAACATCAGCGGGCTTGCCGTCAATGGACACCTTGAAATGAGCACGGCATGGCGTATGGGTTGGATCGAAGACATTGCTGTGTATCTCGTCCTTGGAACGTGATCCGCAGATCTGCTTTAGCAACCGGGCAAATCCGCTCTTGCCGGTTCCATTCTGTCCGTAGATCACCGCGAGATTGCTTTTACCGAATGGGAGATTGGCGCCGGCTTTAATCGCGTTCAACCCATGCACATCAAGGATCTCGTCAATCCGAAGCAAGGGTCTGTTGGCTGCCTGCGATAACGTACCAGGAGTTACGGTCAGAAATCCTGGATCAGCCTCATCCTTGGCTTCGAGCTTGCACAGCCTAGCTAGCGTTTTGATCTCCTCTTGGTTCAGCTGTCGCTTCGAGTCGATCAGCATACGAGCTGCTGTCTGCAACCATTTAGGGCGTCCGTTCAGCCAAGTCTCGAAATCATCAGCTACTACCGGCTCTATCTCAATCGTCGACATGGCGTACCTATCTCACGGGTAAATCCTTGAGCGTAGGCGCAGAATGGCTTTTTGCCACTATTTCGCCGTTTAAGTGGTTGCGAAATATGACCACCAAGGTCTCTCCATGACCATTGATATTGAGTAGCGTGTCGAGTTGGCTATGTGAGGCCGGGCACTGCGATGTGAGCGTGGCCTTCTCTGGAGTCAGCCATCTATTTTGAAGGAAGACCGAAGCTGGCGATGAGGCTTGCCGTCGTTAGAATGCACATCACAACAAGCAAAGCCGTTGAGCCGAGGTTATCCAGAATAACTGCAGCTGCCACAGGGCCTACGGCCTGTGCGACCAGCATTGGACGGGCCAATAAGCCCATGCGGGCGCCGTAGCCATCTTGCCCAAAAAGAGCCAATGGTAGCGTCCCTCGTGCAATGGTCAGAATCCCATTTCCAGCGCCGTATAGCGCCATCGCAATGAATGCCAACCATGGAATAGCCGGTATCAGCAGCGCGATTCCTATCCCGCTTAGCAATATAGCGACCTTGGCGGATGTGGTCGGATGCAAGTTTCGCCCAAGGGAGAACTCTGCAAGCCGGGCTACGACTTGAGATGGCCCTATCATCATGCCGATGGCCAGTGCAGTGGCTGTAGCGATGCCGAGCAGCTTCAGCACATCAAGCAAATGCACAGAAATTGAAGAGATCACCAGCGACTGGAGTGTCAGTAGCGCTGCCAACAGCAGAAAGAGGCGATTACCTGATTTGGTGTGATGGGCGGTGGCCACGGAAGAGGCGTGTGTAGGAACTGCCGCACTGTTAGGAATGCTCTCACTCTTTGGAATCAACAAGAGATGAATCGGTAATCCTATGACCAGATGAGCTGCGGCTAACGTGACGCAGCTATATCTCCAGCCAATCTGATGTTCCAGGCCGGCGATCAATGGCCAACCCAAAGTGCTGGCGAACCCACCCAGTAGAGTGAGGCCGGTCATCGAAGTGCGTGCGCCCTCGCCAAATAGTCGTCCAAGAGTCGAGAAGGCTGCGTCATACAGACCCGCAGCCATAGCGGCACCAATGAATGTCCAGGCCAGGTAGTAGATGACCAGGTTGCTCGCCACACCCATCAGCAGCAGCCCCAGTGCCATCAATATCGAACTGGTTGCCAGGACGGGGCGGCCACCATGCCGATCTATCTGCCTCCCGACCAAGGGGGAACAAGCCCCTGCAACCAACAAACCCCATGAAAGTCCGGCCACGGTGCTGGTAATCGACCATCCCATCTCTCGTGCAATCGGCGTCGCGAGGACTGCGGGCAAATAATACGTTGTACTCCAGGCGAGTATCTGTGCGATGCCCATCGCCCAGACCAGCCCAACTCGATTGACCGTGCCCTGTCTGCTGATTGGATAACTCACAAGGTGCGAGCCCATATTAGTTGTTAGATGCAACAAATTAGCGAGGCCGGTACAGCATCGTCAACCAAAATGAGGAAGTGGTTGACCGTTTCCTGAAACCAAGATTATCGTTGCACCTAACAACTAATTTGTGATGGCCATGGCAAAGCGAAAAAAAGACCAGCTGACTCAGGATTCCGAAGATCTATACGAAGCCTTGAACCAACTCGTCCGGGTGTATCAGTTCCGCGACCGGGATCGCATCTGTTGCTACGACGTTTCGGTCACGCAATGCTATGCCATCGAGACTCTGGTCAAAATGGGCCGACTCCGCCTGCAAGCGCTGGCAGAAGAGATGTTTCTGGATAAAAGCACTGCAAGCCGGGTGGTCGATACGCTTGAGCGCAAGGGCTATGTGTCGCGGGTGGAGGACAGTGAGGATCGTCGTGCAGTGCAGGTTGAGGTTACTGAATCTGGTCATGAGCTTTACCAGAAGATCCGCGCTGACCTGATCGCTGAAGAGCGGGCAATGATCGAACAGATGTCACCCGAAGCGCGCCAAGGGGCGTTGAGCTTGCTGAAACAAATCTCTCGAGCGACAGAGATTCGTTGTGGTCTGGTCAGTGGCTGCTGCCCGTCAGTGCCCGATGTGAAATGAGGGCGAAGCCCCTTTTTTTTATTAGAAATGTTGTTACTACCAACTGGATGGATAAGCATGCATATTCGATTTGCTGAAGTCAGGGACGCTGTGTCGATAGCTGGCATCTACAACCAGGGTATTGAAGAGAGAAGCTCTACATTCGAGACAGCGCCGCGTAATCCAAATGACATGCTTGAGCGCATCTCCCTGATGGAGCGCTATCCGACCCTGGTTATGGTCAACGATGCGGATGAAGTGGTCGCGTGGGCAGGATTGAGTAGCTATCGTTCTCGCGCCTGCTACGACGGTATCGCAGATTTTTCGATCTATCTGGATCGCGGTGTTCGAGGCCAGGGACTAGGAAAAGTTTTGCTTCAAGCTCTACTGGATGAGGCCCATGCCCGAGGGTTTTGGAAGGTGCTGTCCCGCATCTTTACCTTTAATGCGGCTAGTTTGGCGTTGTGCCGTTCATGTGGGTTTCGGGAGGTGGGTGTGTACGAAAAACATGCATGCCTTGAAGGTCGGTGGCTTGATTGTGTGATCGTCGAGCATCTAATCCCTGCTAATCAGCCGTACTAAAGCAAGGAGTCAGTCTTGGACAGTAAACTTCCTATCGCCATTATCGGCGCGGGCCCCGTGGGGTTGGCTGCTGCCTGCCACCTCATCGCGAGAGGGCTGACTCCCATGATCTTCGAGGCAGGGCCCAGTGCCGGGGCAAGTATCGAAAACTGGGCACACGTGCGGATGTTCTCTCCATGGAGGTTCAACATCGACAAGCAGGCCGCCACTCTGCTCACGGCCCAAGGATGGGTGGCGCCCGCTGAGGGCGTTTATCCCACCGGGCGTGAACTGCTAGATGACTACGTATATCAACTTTCAGCACTGCCATCCGTGAATAGGCATTTATGCCTGAACACCGAAGTCCTAGCAGTTACTCGGTTCGGCCAGGACGTCATGAAGACGAAGAACCGTGCAGCCGCATCATTTCTGCTTCGGGTCAGGACTCCAGAGGGCGAAAAGGATGTGCTCGCCAGCGCCGTCATAGATGCATCCGGCACCTTCCGCTCGCCAAATTGGATGGGAGCACATGGTATTCCTGCGTTGGGCGAGAAGGATTTGGCTGAACGTATCGCCTATGGCATTCCCGAAGTGCTTCATAGTCAACGCCAACGCTATGCAAATCGGCGTGTCATGGTGGTAGGCAGTGGGCACTCTGCGTTCAACGTCTTGCAAGACTTGGCCCGGCTTGCCCTCCAGGAGCTTGGCACGAAGATTTTCTGGGTGATTCGCGGCTCCTCTTTGGATCGCATATTGGGCGGAGGGGCAAACGACAAGCTGGAGGAGCGCGGAAAACTGGGACAGAGGATTCGCCAGCTGTTGAACGATGGGGCCATTGAGCTGTTCACCAACATCGCCATCGACAGGGTTGTTGCAACTGACGATGGCATCGTTGTTGAAGCGGGCGCTCAAGCTCTCCCCGTGGTGGATGAGGTCGTGGTTGCAACGGGCTTCCGACCTGAATTGGGGCTACTTGCAGAACTGCGCCTGGCGCTGGATTCAGCGACTCAGAGCCCTATCCATCTAGCCCCACTGATTGATCCGAATGAGCACAGTTGCGGCACGGTTCGCCCGCATGGTGCCGTCGAGTTGGCTCACCCTGATGAAGGGGTCTTCATCGTAGGAATGAAGAGCTATGGCCGTGCCCCGACTTTCCTGCTCCTGACAGGTTATGAGCAGGTGCGTTCGGTGGTCGCGGCGCTGGCCGGTGATTGGGATGCGGCCAAGCGAGTTGAATTGGTCTTGCCAGAGACAGGCGTGTGCAGTACGCAATTCGATGATGCTGACTGCTGCGACCGTGCGGCAAACCCAGACTGCTGCGAGCCAACTTGTTGCACAGATGCGGATAAGGCTGCTGAAGGTGTGCCGACATCGACCCGCTCCTGCTGCTCGTAGCCCTATGCGAAGTAACTAGGCGTTTGCCCAGACCTCTTCCTGACTGAGAAGGATACCTAGCGCCCCTCATGCAGATTAACTAGGCACGAGGGGCGGAGTGTCTAGCTGGACGACCTAGGCAAGAACCGCCCCGCTAGCTGCAAAACAAGCGTGATTACACGTTAAACCTCCGCGACTTGAAGCTGATCTTCTCTTTGAATTCCTCCACTTTCCCGATGCGGCGAATGCTCGCCCACGTCCCTTTGTAATATGGGATTACGTTTCGGTCTGTCCATGGCGTGGTCAGATCGCCCATCACGCCGTTGAAATGGCCGAACTGCATAAACGTCTGGTTACGCTTGATATCCGGCTCCAGGTAGGCCAGCGCGTAGGATGAACCGTAGTCATTAAACACCTCGACCACGTCCCCCGATGTAATAGCCAAGGCTTGTGCATCTTCGGGGTTGATTTCCAGATAGGCCATCGGCACGCGCCGTTGTACGAAGTCGTTGTATTGATCGTGGTAGAGCGTTTGCCACACTTCGTTGATGCGTCCGTTGTTGACCCAGAACTGGTATTTTTCCTTCTGCTCTGCCACTGGCTTCGGCAATCCTGGCCACGTCGCGGACTTGAACTCAGCCTTGCCGTCCGGAGTGTCGAACTTGTAGTCGGTGTAGAGCATCTCTGTGCCGATCAGTTTGCCATCTCGGTATTCTTTGGCGGGTAACTGGACTCCATTGTTGCCCATGGCCCTCAACCGTTCGTAGGTGACAAGATTGCCCGTGCTGCCGCCCTGGCTATCGATAGGGCCGGCACCGGCTTGGCCGACCATACGGAAGCCATCATTGAAGGCGTCCTCCTCGGTTTTCCAATCGAACCCGGAAAAACGCGCCGCCATTTCCTGTTTTCCTTCTGCGAGATACATCTGCTGAAGGGTATTGGCGATAGCCGCCGCGATCAGGCAGTCGGCTTTCGCTGAGCCAGGAGGATCCATGAATCGTTCCGATAGCCGCATCCTGCGCTCGCCATTCATCGAGGTGAGATTCATCTCACCCGGATGGGCTGCCGGCAGCATTACGTGTGCGGCTTCTGCCAGCTTGGTGGGGTAGAGGTTGATATTGGCAAGGAAAAGCCCGCCTTTGGTTTTCACCGCATCGTAAATCGCATCGACCATCTGCGCGGTTGAACCGCCACGGACATTGGCCATGGCTTCTCTGACAATATTGGCTCGTCGCAGAATGACCGTGCGATGCTGCTCGGCATTGAGCGTGGTCTGGAACGGGTTGGCCCCCCATGCCGTATACATCATGCCCTTGCCATTGATGATCTCCTGATCCACATAGATCTTGGTGTCGCCCGGATAGGGAGGACGTGTGTACCCCTCCTGATGCCCACCCATACGCACCACACCTGTACCTCGGCGTCCGACGTTATGGGTCGCCAGCACTAGGTCGACCAAAGCGGACTGGATGAGGTAGTTGTCATTCCCCCAGATGATCCCTTTCTCGTATGCATGCATGGTGTGGGGGCGGTGACCAGACGCTTTGGGTTTGTAGGCCCATTCGGCTGCAAGCTTGAGTTTATCTGCCGACACGCCGGTGATACGGCTGGTTTCTTCAAGCGACAGCCGGTTTGCTTGAAGTGCTTGATCGAACCCCTTGGTATGGGCCGCGATAAATTCCTGGTCATGCCATTTTTGGTCGACCACGTAGGTCAGTAGGCCGTTGAACAGAGCGATATCTGACCCCGGCTCGATATCGAGGTGAAGCACGTTGTCCTTACCTGCCGCTTGTTCGGCTACCGCGATAGTGGGCGTCCTGCGCGGGTCAACAAAGATTACTTTCGCAGGGACGACACTCTCACCAGGAAAACGCTGTTTACGTTTTTCGACAGTCTGCCCCTGCAAGTTGGGTAGCCAGTGGGCCAGGAAGTAGTTGGTTTGGGTTTCGTATGAGTTGCAGCCGATGGCAATAATGACGTCGGCCAACTCGGCGTCTTCATAGCTGTTGTTGAGTTCGCCAATGCCCATCTCGCGGGTAGCGTGGCACTCGGAGTTATAGGCGGGACGGTTGTGGATACGTACCAGCGGTGTTTTCAGCGCCGTGAACATCAACTTGCCGGTGCCCCAGGTATTCTCAAACCCGCCTCCGGCACCTCCGTGATCGAAGCAGTCAAAGGCGAGTGCGGCGGGCCCGTCATTATCGAGAATCTTCTTGGTCACGCCCGCATAAAGCGCCAGCGCATCATCCCAGCTGGTATCCACCCACTGGTCAGCCACATAAACGCGTGGACTGCGTAATCGCTCCTTACCGACGCCATCTGGGCTGTACATGACCTTGGCCAACTGTCCGCCTCGTGTGGACGAGAGGCCTTTATTAACTTCGCACTGTTTGTCCGGCACGATCATGATGTTGTAGCGCTTGCCGTCCTTGTCGGTGATCGTGTTTTGCATTGCCGGGGTCATGATGACGGCCAAGGGCGGCAATTGTTTGCGGAAGTCGAGCCCGAGTGCATTTTCATCGGGAGCCCGTCCGCCTTCTTGGCTCTCCGGCCATTTGTATACGTGATAACCACATCCCACGATGCAGAAGTGGCAGGTCAGGTTAGTCTTTTGGGCCCCTGGAGGCGGGAGCGCCACACGATCTTTGTTGGTTGCCATTTGAATCTCCTTGTCACAGGAGGTTGGACTGACGTCCGTAGATCAACCCTTCGACGGCAACTGCTCGTACCGAATCGTCTTGGGGGTTGTATTCGAGCACTACGCTGGGCAGGCTCTCGGTGGCTTGGCCAGACACCATTTGACCGGCATGCTCGGGGTCGAAGATGCTGAAATGGCAGGGGCATTTAAATAATCGCCGTTCGGCGTCATAGGCGACCGGGCAGCCCATGTGCGTGCACAGAGTGCTGAAGGCAACAATGTCGCGATCCGGGCCGACGCCGCCCGGAACGGGAGCGCCCATCTTGAGCAATGCACAAGGTGACGCAGCATCGGGGTAGGCAAATAGCACTGGCATATTGACCTGCAACTTCTGCGCTTTGCTGATCGCCTTCATCTGGTACGGGAGATTGACTCGCCCCTCAACCGCAGGCGTTGAAGGTGCGGCTTGAGTTAAATTGGGCACTCCGAAGGCCGCGCTCGCAGCAACTCCGCCTCCCACCTTCAAGAAGGTTCTTCTGGAAATGGATGTCATGTCTGCCTCCGCATTACGCTTGCGATGCAGTCGGCCCTGTCTGTGTCGTAAGCAGCTATTCGTTCAACCTATTCAGCATAGGACAGAAAGCCCTGTTTTGTGGCCAAAACGACTTAGATGCCGGGTGAATTCATATGACCGATCAATGGCGATGCAATGCTCCGGTCAAGATAGGTGCAATTCGCATGGGGCTTCACTGTTGTAGCTGATCATCGCTGCACTGCCGTCACCGGTTCTGTACCTGTGGAACGCAGATGCGTAGTAAATGCGGGTGGATGACTTCAGTCAGCAATGGACAGTCAGGGTCGGCTTGCTCATCCCAAGGCTGCTCTTTGGGATTCAGGTGCTGGGCAGGCTAAAGCCATCTTGATGACAGATGAATTACTAAAAACGGATATTCGGATATTCATATGTGGTGCGACAGGAGGCGTGCTTGCGTGCCGCAATAGGGCTTTGAATCATGAGCGCCTAGGATGGAATGCTGGCATAGCGCACATGCATGGGGTCTATTGCTTTACTGAACATACGAAAAAACGTATATTCGTAAAACCATATCTAATTCGAGACTTGGCGATGACCGATAAGACCCGCGTGCTGTTCGTTTGTGTTGCTAACGCTGCTCGTTCACAGCTGGCTGAGGCGCTGCTTCGGCACACTGATTCTGAACAATTCGAGGCCTTCAGTGCCGGAACCGCCCCCGGCGAGATCGATCCCCGCACCTTGGGGGCGCTTGAGCACCTGGGTGTGAGTACCAAAGGGATGTACAGCAAGTCTGTCGATGAGTTTGCCGGAGAGCGTTTCGATTACGTCATAACCCTGTGCGACAAGTCGTCTCTGGAGTGTCATGCCCTGCCAGGAGCTGGAGAGGTGCTGGCCTGGAACTTTGAAGATCCAGCGACCAGCACTAAGCACGATGCATTCCGTCACACCCTTCACGAGATCCATGAACGCATCAAGATGTTCGTGTTGGTGAAAACCAAACGTTGAGACCGCTATGGCTGACCATCTGACACCGACCACCGTATTCAAATGCTTGGCTGACGAAACCCGCGTTCGCCTGATGTTGCTCATTACCCGTGAGGAAGAGCTGTGCGTTTGCGAACTGACCTGCGCACTCGATGAGAGCCAGCCGAAGATTTCCCGCCACCTGGCGCAACTGCGCAATTGCGGTTTGCTGGAGGATCGTCGGCAAGGTCAATGGGTGTATTACCGCCTGCACCCCAGTCTGCCGGACTGGGTGATCGCGGTACTGAAATCCACGCTGGATGCCAACCAGCATTGGCTCAGTCCAGACTCCAAACGCCTCGACGTGATGGGTGATCGCCCTCAGCGCTTGGCCGCTTGCTGCTGAATTAACGCCAGCCTAATAGGGCTCGGCCTTTACGAGATTGCCTGATGAAGATCCTGTTTCTCTGTACCGCCAACAGCTGCCGCAGCATTCTTTGTGAAGCCATGTTCAATCACTTGGCTCCGACTGGGATGCAGGCCTTCAGCGCCGGTTCCCAACCCAAGGGCGAAGTGCATCCGTTAAGCCTGAAGACGCTAGAAAAAGCTGGAATCTTGCCCGCAGGGCTCTACAGCAAATCCAGCGACGTCTATGTGAACCTGGCACCGGATTTCGTTATCACGGTGTGCGACAAGGCTGCCGGTGAAGCTTGCCCGGTATTTTTCGGGCCGGCTACCAAGGCCCACTGGGGGCTGGCTGACCCTTCGGAATACCCAGGGACTCCAGAAGAGGTCGAAGCGGCTTTCGAAGCCACCCTGGAACAGATCAGAACTCGTATCGAAGCCTTCTTGGCTTTACCGCTCAAGCAGTTAAGTGCCGAACAACTCAAAACTGAGCTGGCCCTGATTGGCACCCTCTGACCGTGGAGACATGACGATGAGTAAAAGCCGTCTTTCTTTTTTGGATCGCTATCTGACGGTCTGGATCTTTCTCGCCATGGCGATTGGTGTCAGCTTGGGCGGTCTGTTCGAGGGACTGCCGACCTGGCTCAACAGCCTATCGGTGGGTTCGACCAATATCCCGATTGCCATCGGCCTGATCGTGATGATGTATCCGCCGCTGGCCAAGGTGAAATACGAAGAGCTCCACGAGGTGTTCAAGGACAAGCGCATCTTGGCGCTATCGTTGATCCAGAACTGGGTGATTGGCCCCGTGTTGATGTTCGTATTGGCCATCGTGTTTCTCGCCGACAAGCCGGAGTACATGACCGGCCTGATCCTTATCGGTCTGGCGCGCTGCATCGCCATGGTGCTGGTGTGGAACCAGATCGCTGGCGGCAACAACCAATACGTCGCCGGGCTGGTGGCCTTCAACAGCATCTTCCAGATCCTGTTCTTCAGTGTGTATGCATGGATCTTCCTTGGTCTGCTGCCGCCATTGTTCGGCCTCCAGGGCAGCGTGATTGACACCAACTTTGTCAGTATCGCCGAGTCCGTGCTGATCTACCTGGGCATCCCATTCCTCGCTGGCTTCCTGACGCGCAAGATCCTCATCAGTCGCAAGGGCCAAACCTGGTACAGCGAGCGCTTCATTCCGAAGATCAGCCCGCTGACCCTGGTCGCGCTGCTGCTGACCATCGTCGCGATGTTCAGCCTCAAGGGTGACATGGTGCTGCAACTGCCATTGGATGTGTTTCGAATCGCCGTTCCGCTGACCATCTACTTCGTGGTGATGTTCTTCATCAGTTTCTGGATGGGCAAGCTGCTCCACGCGGACTATCCACGTACCACCGCACTGGCCTTTACCGCTGCCAGCAACAACTTCGAACTCGCCATAGCCGTGGCCATCGCGACTTTCGGCCTCGCCTCGCCGGTGGCCTTTGCCACGGTGATTGGCCCGCTGGTGGAAGTGCCGGTGCTGATCTCCCTAGTTGGCGTGGCCCTCTGGCTCAAGCGCCGCTGGTTCGATCATCCGAAGGGCGCCCTCGCTCAGGAGTAAATTTATGACCGAAGAAAATATCCCCAACCTCGATGCCGAACTGGTCGATCTGCCGACCCTCGATAAGCTCGGTAGTACGTTGTCGGCTACGCACAAGCCGCGCATCCTGCTGCTCTATGGCTCGACTCGCGAGCGTTCGTTCAGCCGCCTACTGACCGAAGAAGCTGCGCGCTTGTTGGAGCACTTCGGCGCAGAAACACGCATCTTCAATCCATCTGAGCTGCCGCTGCCAGATGACGTGCCGGACAGCCATCCCAAAGTGCAAGAGCTACGCGAACTGGTGCTTTGGTCAGAAGGTCAGGTCTGGTGTTCCCCCGAGCGCCACGGTTCGATGAGCGCAGTGTTCAAGGCGCAGATTGACTGGATTCCGTTGACCATGGGCGCGGTGCGCCCAACCCAGGGTAAGACGCTTGCGGTAATGCAGGTCTGTGGTGGCTCGCAATCCTTCAACGTGGTCAACCAGCTGCGTGTGCTGGGTCGTTGGATGCGTATGTTCACAATTCCCAACCAGTCCTCGGTGCCGAAGGCCTACCTGGAGTTCGATGAAGCCGGGCGGATGAAGCCCTCAGCCTTCTACGACCGTGTCGTGGACGTGATGGAAGAGCTGGTGAAATTCACTTTGCTGCTGCGTGAGCGGCAGGACTATCTGGTCGACCGCTATTCCGAACGTAAGGAATCGGCGGAAGAACTCTCCAAACGCGTTAATCAACGCTCCATTTGAGGGTAATTCGCCGTGCAACAACACCCATATTCCGTACTGCCCCTGACACAGTTCAGTGGCCAATTGATCTTCACCCCGTGCCCCGGCACCAAGGGCACCCTACCTTTCGAGGCGCTGCAAACCCTTAAGGCAGCAGGTGCATCGGCGTTGCTGACGCTGATGCCGACCGAGGAGTTGCTTCAGAACGAAATCGACCTGCTGCCCGAAGAGTGCCAAATGCTCGGCATCGAGTGGTTTCACCTGCCGGTGGACGATGATCAAGCTCCTGGCGAAGCATTCAAAACCGCATGGGAACAGCACCATTCACGACTTAAGCAGCTGCTGAACGAAGGGAAAACCATTGCCATCCATTGCAAGGGTGGCTCGGGCCGTACCGGCTTGATTGCGGCGCAGCTGTTAATCGAGAGCGGTGTGCCATTCAACGATGCCATCCGTGACGTTCAGTCGTTGCGTCCACGCGCTATCCAGCATCCTGCCCATATTGAATACATCGGCCAGTTTGACACTGAGTCGAACTCCCACTGACTACAGATACAGAGCAAAACAACATGACTATCAAAGTTGGTATTAACGGTTTCGGTCGCATCGGTCGTCTCGCCCTGCGTGCAGCCTGGGGCTGGCCAGAGTTCGAGTTTGTGCAAATCAACGATCCGGCAGGCGATGCAGTAACCCATGCGCACCTGATCAACTTCGACTCTGTGCATGGCCGTTGGCACAGCGAAGCCAGCGCCGAAGGCGATCATGTAGTGATTGGCGGTAACCGCATCAAGGTCACCGCGAACAAAGCGATTGCCGACACCGACTGGTCGGGTTGCGATATGGTGATCGAGGCCAGCGGCAAGATGAAGACTGTGGCGGTGTTGCAGGCCTACCTGGATCAGGGCGTTAAGCGTGTGGTGGTCTGTGCGCCGGTCAAGGAGCAAGGTGCCTTGAACGTGGTGATGGGCGTTAACCAGCACCTGTTCGACCCGGCGCAGCACCGTATCGTGACCGCTGCCTCCTGCACCACCAATTGCCTGGCCCCGGTGGTCAAAGTGATCCACGAGAATCTGGGCATTCGCCACGGCTCGATTACCACCATTCACGACCTGACCAACACCCAGAGCATCCTCGATCAGCCGCACAAGGATCTTCGCCGCGCTCGCGCTTCAGGCATGAGCCTCATCCCGACCAGCACCGGCTCGGCCACCGCCATTGCGGAAATCTTCCCCGAACTGCGTGGCCGCCTGAATGGTCACGCGGTGCGCGTACCGCTAGCCAACGCCTCGCTCACCGATTGTGTGTTCGAAGTGGAGCGCGCCACCTCTGTGGACGAGGTTAATGCGTTGCTCAAGGCGGCGGCAGAAGGCCCACTGAAAAATATCCTCGGCTATGAAGTACGCCCACTGGTGTCCATCGACTACCGCAGCGATCCGCGCTCATCGATCATCGATGCGCTGTCGACAATGGTGATCAATGGCACTCAAGTAAAGATCTATGCCTGGTACGACAACGAATGGGGTTACGCCAACCGCGCTGTTGAGTTGGCCAAACTGGTCGGTTTGGCCGATTAACAGGGAGAGATCATGAACGCGTTGTCAGCCCTTTCACCGCAAGTGCGCCAGTACCTGTTAGTGACCGGCAATTACTGGGCTTTTACCCTCACCGACGGTGCGCTACGCATGTTGGTGGTGTTGCACTTTCATGCGTTGGGCTACAGCCCGTTGCAGATTGCGTTCCTGTTTCTGTTCTACGAAATCTTCGGTGTCATTACCAATCTAGTGGGCGGTTACCTGGGTGCCCGTCTAGGCCTGAATCGCACCATGAACATTGGTTTGGGCTTGCAGGTGGCAGCCTTGTTGATGCTGACTGTGCCCGCCGCCTGGCTGACCATCCCTTGGGTGATGGGAGCCCAGGCACTGTCGGGAATTGCCAAAGACCTCAACAAAATGAGCGCGAAAAGCTCAATTAAGTTGCTGGTGCCCGACAACCAGCAAGGCACCCTTTACCAGTGGGTGGCAATTCTCACTGGCTCGAAAAACGCGCTCAAAGGCGTGGGTTTCTTCCTGGGCGGTGCGCTGCTGGCATTACTGGGCTTTACGGTTGCCGTGCTGGCAATGGCCGCGACTCTGGCGCTGATATGGATAGCCAGCCTGTTCCTGCTGAAGAAGGATCTGGGTAAAGCCAAGGCCAAACCAAAGTTTCGCGACATTCTCTCCAAGAGCCGGGCGATCAATATCCTCTCGGCGGCGCGAATGTTCCTCTTTGGTGCCCGCGATGTGTGGTTCGTGGTGGCGTTGCCTGTTTACCTGAGCGCGGTGTTTGGTTGGGACTTCTGGATGGTTGGCGGCTTCTTGGCAGCCTGGGTCATCGGCTACGGCATCGTCCAGTCGTTGGCCCCGAACATCACCGGAAAGAAGCACGGCCACGTCCCTGATGGGCGGGCTGCCTTCGTTTGGGCGGCATTGCTGGCAGGTCTGCCTGCTGCAATCGCCATCGGTCTCTCGGTGGGTTGGTCGCCTCACGTTGTGTTGCTGGGTGGGTTAATGGCGTTCGGCGTGCTGTTCGCGGTGAATTCCTCGCTGCACAGCTATCTCATCGTCTCGTATGCCAAAGAAGATGGGGTGTCGCTGGATGTGGGTTTCTACTACATGTCCAACGCCTTGGGTCGACTGCTCGGCACCGTGCTGTCCGGCTGGATTTATCAGAGTTACGGATTGGAGGCCTGCTTGTGGGTTTCCTCGGTCTTTGTTCTGCTGGCCGCGCTAATTTCCATAGCCTTACCCAGGCATTCCGAGGCGATTTTAAACCGTCAGACATAACGAAGTGACCCTCTTCGTGCTGCGCGCCGTGGGGGGAGGCAGAGCCTGAACTACCCATGTCGGAGGCACGTCATGAACAAGTTTATCGGCATACCTGCACTGTCTTTTGTGGTGCTTACCGCTGTTGTATTGGCCGCCTGTGATCAAGGCGAGACACAAGCCAAGCGTCCGTCCGGTATGGATAAGACGATTGAAGGGACATGGTTTATAGGTGAGTGGCGCAATAATAGGGATGCTTTGGCGCTACCGGCATTTCGGCTTTCCTCCGACAAGCTGCAATGGGGCGATTGCACGGCGGAGATTGGCAGCCTGATCAGCCGCGACGAGAAGCGAGCATCCCTAGTGGTTAAAGAGGGGAGCACCTGTCCAGCCAACAGCCAAGGACTGCTGAAGGACATCCTCCTTCAGCGAGTAGACGACTGCATGGTCAGTATCCAGCTATACGCTTCAGCGGAAGATATCAAGCAAGGCCCCCCTCAACAGTCAGCGGTATATACCAAGGCCAACTGCATTCCGCCTCAGATGGACTGATTGGCAAGAAAGGCCACGATCTCACTGACTGTGCTCCGTGCAGTTCGTATTACACCGATCAGCGTGGCGGAAGCCGAACCTGTCCACTCGCCATAACCGACCAGCCACAGCCTTGGCTCTTCGGTCGAGTGGGTGCCTTCGACCTCAACGCGACCCTCGGCGTTGATCACCCCCAGCGTATCCAGATGTTGTAGGGCTGGTCTGAATCCGGTACACCAAATCACCGCGTCCACCGCAGATTCGGATCCATCGACCCAAATAACCCCATTGCGAGTGAAACTTTCGAAAGGGCGTACAGACTTGAGAACGTCGCGCTCACGGGCTTCGACAACTGGCGGCACCATCACGATGTCACCCAGCCCCCCAACGGGTTGCTCAATGACGCGCCCCTCCTGTTGGGCTTTCCAGCGCTCAGTTGCGCGCTCGAACAGTACCCGTCCGTCCACTTCGTCCGGTAAGAACAAAGGTTCAACGGGGGTGACCCAGGTAGTCTCAGCGACCTTAGAAACTTCGGCCAAAATTTGCGCCCCTGAATTCCCGCCACCCACCACCAACACCTTCTTGTCCGCGAACGTTTGGGCGTCGACATAGTGAGCAGAGTGCAACTGCTGACCGTCGAATAACTCGGCATTGGGGTAGTGAGGGATGTATGGATTGCTCCAGGTGCCTGTAGCGCTGACCACAACCTTGGCATCCCAATAGTTGTCGTCAGAACGTACTCGTAAGCCAGACTCTGTACGTTCCACAGAAGCGACCCGAACTGGGCGCTCAACCGGAAATTGGTAGCGCTGCTCATATTGATTGAGGTAGTCAATCACATGATTTTTTGTGGGATAGCCGTCTTGCACGGGCGGCATCATCCAGCCCGGTATCGAACTCCAAGTGGCAGGTGAGAATAGATGTAACGAATTCCAGCCATGCCGCCAGGCACCACCGGGTTCTTCCTCCGCATCGAGGATAACGAACGAAAGTCGAGTTCGGCGCAGGAAATACGCTACCGCCAAGGCTGACTGACCACCACCGATAATGACTACATCTAGCTGGCCACTGAGCGAATGAGTCATGGGGGAAGCCTTAGGTCGATGCTGGGCGGTAGCCAGTATAGCTACCCAAGTTTGAATCCAGCTGATCTAGCTCATATGTTGAGGATGCTGATGGGCTCATTACACGACTGCCGAAGGAACAGCTTTCGCGAGCCTTGCGAGGCTCCCGTATTGAAATCGAGCTGGGGATTTGACGTACATACAGGTTCCCCAAGGACACCTGTCAGCGACAATCCTAGTAGAATTTGTCGAGCTAAGTGCCGCCCCTTTGAGATGTTCTATGAACTCTGAGTTAACTGAAGAAGAAATGCGTCGTGCCCTGTTCGGTACGGCTCAGCCCGAAGAGCAGGTGTCTGCTCCTTTAGTACAGGAGCCCGTGCCAGAGACTGTTCTCACGAAGGCGGCAGAAGCGCCCGTAGCCAAGAAAAAAGTGGCGAAAGCGTTCACGCCCAGGCTTAGGGTCACGCTCCAGGTTGGGAACGAATTTGAGGGGAAGATGCACGACTTGACTCATGAGGTCGACACGTTGAGCTCGTTACTTGCTGAACAGGAGGCTGTGAAGGCTGCTAGGAAGAAGTACAAGTATGTGGAAGTCGTATCGGTTAAATCGATGTAGGCGACCCAGATGACCTGGCTAGGCGGCTAACTGAGCCACACGTTTGTGACATGTACATCGAGCGCAAGCGGAGCGCGCCCGCCCACGATGGGCCAAAGACGCCAGCGGGATGAATTAGGGAAGCGTCCGATCAATATCTCCTACTCATTCAATTGAGCACCGGTACCAGGAATGCGTATTGGCCAGAAGGTCAGACAAAACCGTTAGATCAGGTAAGCGATTGATTTATGGAAGATAATTAACTACTAACTGTTAGAGAGGCTCCGGAATCAGTGGGGCCTGATGATCGCTGTGTTCTGCGTGTCCCACGTGCCCGCGCTGCTGACCCTGGACATTGCCGGCTATGAAGGTCGAAATCTGCTGCTGATTGCCTATCTGGTGATCGTGGTGCAGATGTCGGATGTGCTGCAATACGTTTGCGGCAAGCTGTTCGGCAAACGCAAGATCGCGCCGAAACTGTCGCCCTCCAAAACCGCGGAAGGTTTTGTCGGCGGCGTTTTGCTGGCCTCACTGATCGGCTGCGCCTTGTGGTGGATCACGCCGTTCACTGCCTGGCAGTCACTGTTCATCGCCATGCTGATCAACTTGCTGGGGTTCGCCGGTGGCATCGTGATGTCAGCGATCAAGCGCGACCGTGGCGTAAAGGACTGGGGCCACATGATCGAAGGCCATGGCGGCATGCTCGACCGGCTGGACTCGGTGTGTTTTGCGGCGCCGATCTTCTTTCATCTGGTGCGCTACGGCTGGACTTGAGTCAAAAAAAGACCCCGACAAGTCGGGGTCTTTTGGTGTCAGTCGGTTGGGTGACGCTCACCCAGCCCGACCTCTGGCTCTGACTCAGTGTTGCAGAGCTTTTTTTTGCGTCCCGTTGATCGGGATGCGCTTGGCTTTCGCCTCTTCCGGGATCACCCGCAGCAGGTCGATGCTCAACAGACCGTTGCTCAGGCCGGCAGCCTTGATCTCGATGTGGTCCGCCAGACGGAAGGACAGCTTGAACGCACGCTGGGCAATGCCCTGATACAGATAAGTGACGTCTTCGTTCGCGTCGCGTTTACCGCCACTGATGGTCAGCACACCTTTCTCGACTTCGAGCTCCAGATCTTCTTCCTGGAAACCGGCCGCGGCAATCACGATGCGGTATTGATCGTCGCCGTGTTTCTCCACGTTATAGGGTGGATAGCTGCTGCCTGGCTCGTTGCGCAGGGCGGTCTCGAACAGGTCGTTGAAACGGTCGAAACCTACCGAGGAACGGAACAGTGGGGCCAAGGATAATGTAGTAGCCATGATGCAAATCTCCTGAAAACAATCAGCAAGGTTTTTTGTCTCCGCGACCCGAATTCGGCATCGCGTAATCCTTAAATAGGGACCGCTGATTGCTTTTCAAGAGATTATTTTCTGCATTTTTTACAAAAAATTTCAGGCCGCTTCCGCCACCGGCAGCCCCAGCAAACGCGAGACGTTATCCAGCTCGGTCTCACGACGCAGCACGGTAAAGAGCTCTACTGCCTCGGGATAATTGCGGGTCAGCATCGCCAGCCATTGCTTCAGACGGCCCGGCGACTGGCGTGGCGTCATTTGTGCCTTGGCTTGCAGCCAGAAGTCCTGGATCAGCGGCAACAACTCGGCCCAGGTCATCTCGACCACCTCTTCACCGGCCCGCGCCGCGGCGATCTGCCGGGCGAGATCCGGGCGCGAAACCAGGCCGCGACCAAGCATGATGTCTTCCACACCGCTGATCTCGCGGCAACGACGCCAGTCTTCGACGCTCCAGATGTCGCCATTGGCGAACACTGGCACCTTGACCACGTCCTGCACTCGCGGAATCCATTCCCAGTGTGCCGGCGGCTTGTAGCCGTCGACCTTGGTCCGCGCATGCACCACGATATGTTCGGCGCCGCCTTCGGCCAGAGCCGTGGCACACACCAGCGAACCGTCCGGGCTGTCGAAGCCCAGGCGCATCTTGGCGGTGACTGGAATGTGCGCGGGGACGGCACGACGGACGTGTTCGACGATCTGGTTGAGCAGCTCGGGTTCCTTGAGTAATACCGCGCCACCACGGGATTTGTTGACGGTCTTGGCCGGACAGCCGAAGTTCAGGTCGATCACTTCGGAGCCCAACTCACAAGCCAGCGCGGCATTTTCCGCCAGGCACACTGGATCGGAACCGAGCAGTTGCACACGCAGCGGCACGCCAGAGGCTGTCCGGGCACCGTTGAGCAACTCCGGGCCGAACTTGTGGAAATAGGCAGGCGTGAGTAATTGGTCGTTGACCCGAATGAACTCGGTCACGCACCAGTCAATACCACCCACACGGGTCAGCACATCGCGCAGGATGTCGTCGACCAACCCCTCCATGGGCGCCAAAGCAATTTGCATGAAAAACACACTCGAGGAAAAACGTGCGGCAGTTTACTGGTTTCAGCAGGACTCTGCAGAACATCGCAGATCCCCTGTAGGAGCGAGCTTGCTCGCGAAAAGCCTGAGACCACCGGGGGAGCCAGGCTGGTCGCGTTATCGTTGACGACCATCGCGAGCGAGCTCGCTCCTACATTGGTTAGAGCGATAGCAACGCCGGGCCATAGCCCTCGATGAACTCCGCCGGCATGCGCTTGGGCTTGCCTGTGGACAGCTCGATACAGACGAACGTGGTCTGCGCGCGCAATAATGTGGCGTTGTCACTGGGGCGGATCAACTGGAAGTGCCGAGTCATTTTAAGGCGTTGATCCCAATCGACGATCCAGGTCGCCAATTGCAACTCATCGTTCTCATAGGCTGCCGCCAGGTAATCGATCTCGTGCCGCACCACCGCCATCGCCCGGTCCAGCCGCCGATACTCGACCAGGTCCAGGCCAAGACGCTGGGAGTGGCGCCAGGCACAGCGTTCGAGCCAGGTCACGTAGACGGCGTTGTTCGCGTGCCCCAACCCGTCAATGTCCTCGGCGCTCACTTGCAGATCAATGATGAATGGCGTTTCCCGATCCCAGCCCATGCCCGACTCCCTGGTCAGATAATTTCGACCGAGGCAGTGTAACGGAAGCTCAGGCGGATTGGCGTGATTGCAAACTGCGCCCAGCCAGCAGTGATAACACGCCATCAATTACCCGAGGGTCGGCCAACACTCGCTGATGACCACCGTCTTTCAAACGCAACAACCGGCTGTCGAACCAGGCTTCATGGATCAGCTGGGATTCCTTCACAGAGACAAAGTTGTCGTCTTCGGCGTGGACAATCAGGCCGGGCATGTCGAGTTGATAGTGCGCGACATCCAGCGTCGCGGCTCGCATGCCGACGTCTTGCTCGACCTGGCGAATGAACGCCGAGCGGGCCTTCGGTGGCAGCCCGACATAGCGGGCAAAACCTCGCAATACACCAAGAATCCGCGCCGGGGCCGCAATGCTGACCAGGGTTTCGGTGCGCAGGCCCAACTGGACCGCGAGCATCGCACTGGCGCCGCCCATGGAGTGGCCGATGACCGCTTGCAGGGGTGGCAACTCGGCGGCTGCTTCAAGCATGGCGCGGGCGAACAGCACCACATTCGCCTCACTGCCCGGCGAGCGACCGTGAGCCGGACCATCCAGGGCCACGACCGAGTAACCGGCATCGACCAGCGCGGTGATGAGGCTGGCAAACTGCGTCGGCCGCCCTTCCCAGCCATGCATCAGCAATACTGCCGGGCCCTGCCCCCAACGCAAGGCCGAGAGACCGAAACGCAGGGTGATCCGCTCGGACTTGGCCAACAGTGGCAGTTCCCAGTCACGCAGCGGCAGATCCCGTGGCGTCATGAACGCCTGTCGCATTTTGCTTGCGACCAGTTTCGGGGCAAACCAGCCCAAGGTGCCATTAACGCCACGAACCCACTTTAACGTGCTCATCGCATTCTCCTCAGGCCGCAGCCTTCAGGTCAACGCACCGCCGATTTGGCGGCGCGCAGTAATCGATCGGACAACTCTCCTGGCCCCAGCGCCCGCGCAAGAGCCAGCCCACCCACCATCAAGGCCATGTCGGCCAGGGCTTTTTCGGTTTCTTCAGGGCTGGCCGCCAACTGCGCGACCATCAATTCCACATGTTCATTGAGCGCGACACGAAACGCTTCCGGCAGCCGCCCCAGTTCGCCGACCGAAGCCGGGATCGGACAGGCCGATTCGGAGGAATCACGGTGCTTGCGCGACAGATAGAACGCCGCCACCAGCGCGCGGCGCTCTTCGCCCGTCAACTGCGCATCCATGTCGGCAATCAGGTCACGGCGGTGACCGAGCAATTGCCTGAACGCCTCCAGCATCATCGCGTCCTTGCTTTCGAAGTGGGCGTAGAAGCCGCCGACCGTCAGGCCCGCCGCGCCCATCACTTCGCCCACGCTTGGCTCGGCCGGGCCACGCTGAATCAGCGCTGCACTGGCAGCCTTGAGGATGCGTTCGCGGGTTTGGGCTTTTTTATCGTTCATCGTCGCCTCCGAATATTACGATTGAAATATTATTCTCATAATAAATTTTAGCAAGTCATGGCCGTGACCGCTGGTCTGAAGAACAGTTTTTTTGGAAATTCTGGAAATGGAGGAATTTGGCCAAACGCCAGACAAACAAAAGGGCCATTCAATAATTGAATGACCCTTATAAATCCCGCAGAGCGGGTAATCGTGGCGTCCCCTAGGGGACTCGAACCCCTGTTACCGCCGTGAAAGGGCGGTGTCCTAGGCCACTAGACGAAGGGGACACAAACCCTTCTATACAACTGATCAGTGCTGAGTGCTGATCGATTCAAGGCCGGTGTGGCCAGACCTTGAACTGTAAAATTGGTGGAGCTAAGCGGGATCGAACCGCTGACCTCCTGCATGCCATGCAGGCGCTCTCCCAGCTGAGCTATAGCCCCGGATTTTTCGCCTCGCGGCGGAGCGACATCTTGCAACATCGCTTCTGTAAAACTGGCGTCCCCTAGGGGACTCGAACCCCTGTTACCGCCGTGAAAGGGCGGTGTCCTAGGCCACTAGACGAAGGGGACGCAAACCCTTCTATACAACTGATCAGTGCTGAGATCTGATCGCTTCAAGGCCGGTGTGGCCAGACCTTGAAGTGTAAATTGGTGGAGCTAGACGGGATCGAACCGTCGACCTCTTGCATGCCATGCAAGCGCTCTCCCAGCTGAGCTATAGCCCCTCATCGTTGATGTCATCGCTGAGGACGGGGCGAATCTTAAGGGCGTATCGAAAGCCTGTCAAACTTATTTTTCAAAAAAATTAAAATTTTTTGCCGACATAACAATCACTTACCACCCTCCCCCCGGAAAATCAGGGGTCTGAGGACCACTGCGAGCCCAACGACAGGCGCACACAATGGCCATCAGTCCTTCATCAAGCGTGTCAGGCGATAGCGCCCAACAGTTTTTCCCACTCTTTGTTTTCTTTCTTCGACACGCCGCCCAGCAGGTCAATGGCCTGGCGCAGACGGAAACGGGTCAGGTCAGGCCCGAGGATTTCCATCGCATCGAGCACCGACACCGAGCTGGCCTGGCCAGTGATCGCAGCGAACATCAGCGGCATGGCATCACGCAGCTTCAGCTCCAGGGATTCGACCACCGCCTGAATGGTCGCGGTGATGCTGTCCTTTTCCCACTGGCGCAGGCTTTCGAGCTTCCACAGGATCAACTGCATCAGCTGGCGAACCTGATCGCCCGACAGCTTCTTCGATTCGAACAACTTCGCATCCGGGTTCACGCCACCAGCAAAGAAAAATCCGGCCAGCGGTGCCACCTGGCTGAAGGTTTCGACCCGGCCCTGTACGTGCGGTGCGATCTTCATCATGTATTCGGAATTGAACGCCCACTTCTGCACGCGCGCGGCGAACTCTTCCACCGGCAGGTCGCGCAGCCACTGGCCGTTGAGCCACGACAGCTTCTCGATGTCGAAGATCGGCCCGCCGAGGGACACGCGCTTGAGGTCGAAGTTGTCGACCATTTCCTGCAGCGAGAACTTCTCGCGCTCGTCCGGCATCGACCAGCCCATGCGGCCCAGGTAGTTGAGCATCGCTTCGGGCATGAAGCCCATGCGCTCGTAGAAGGTCACCGAGGTCGGGTTCTTGCGCTTGGACAGCTTGCTCTTGTCCGGGTTACGCAGCAGCGGCATGTAGCACAGCTCCGGCTGTTCCCAGCCGAAGTACTCATAAAGCAGGATCAGCTTCGGTGCCGATGGCAGCCACTCTTCGCCACGCAATACGTGGGTGATGCCCATCAGGTGGTCGTCGACCACGTTGGCCAGGAAGTAGGTTGGCAGGCCGTCAGTCTTCATCAGGACTTGCATGTCCATGCGGTCCCACGGGATTTCAACGTCGCCACGGAGCATGTCCGGCACCACGCAGACGCCTTCGCTCGGTACTTTCATACGGATAACGTGGGGCTCGCCAGCGGCCAGGCGACGGGCGACCTCTTCCTTGGACAGCAGCAGCGCGCGGCCGTCGTAACGCGGGGTTTCGCCGCGAGCCATCTGCTCGGTGCGCATCTGGTCGAGCTCTTCGGCGGTGCAGAAGCACGGGAAGGCATGGCCCATTTCGACCAGTTGCTGGCAATACTTCTGGTAAATGTCGCCACGCTCGCTTTGACGGTACGGACCGTGCGGGCCGCCGACATCCGGGCCTTCGCTCCAGTCGATCCCGAGCCAGCGCAAGGCGTCGAAAATCTGCTGTTCGGACTCGCGGGTCGAACGCAGTTGGTCAGTGTCTTCGATCCGCAGGATGAACTCACCGCCGTGCTGCTTGGCAAAGCAGTAGTTGAACAAGGCGATATAGGCGGTACCTACGTGAGGATCCCCGGTAGGCGATGGCGCGATGCGAGTGCGGACGGTGGTCATGGCATGTCTCGAAAAGAATAAAAGCGAAGTTCAAACAAGGCGCGAATGGTAACAGGCGACACCCGCCCGGCTCCAGTGAACAGGGCATTTAAGCCAAGGTTGCGTCTGTAACGCCCGTATAGGGAGGTGAATGGCCTAAAATCAGCCGACAGCATTTACCGCTTATCGGCTGTATGCCAGATTTGCCCGCTGATAATTTCTCTTACAATTTCTCGACTACAGTTTGCCCCATGCCTGCCCAACTCAAGCGTCGCCTCTTCTCGTTCCTGCTGATTGTCCTATTGATTGCCGGGGGCTTGTTTGCCCATTGGCTCTTGAAGGGGCGCTTTTATGAAAGCACCGACAACGCTTATGTCCAGGGCGAGATCACCCGCGTTTCGAGCCAATTGGGCGCGCGTATCGATCAGGTGCTGGTGCAGGACAACCAGCATGTTGAGAAAGGCCAGCTGCTGGTCAAACTCGAAGGTGACGACTTCCGCCTCGCTGTCGACCGCGCCAATGCCGCCTTGGCCACTCGCCAGGCCGAACGCCTGCAAGCCCAGAGTAAACTGACCCAGCAGGCCAGCCTGATTGCCGCCAGCGAAGCGCAAGTCGCGTCCAGCCAGGCCAGCCTGGGTCGCTCGCAGATCGACCTGACCCGCGCCGAGACCTTGCGCAAACCCGGCTATATCTCGGAAGAACGGGTGACCACCCTCTCCGCCGACAACCACATCGCACGCTCGCAAGTGGCCAAGGCCCAAGCCGACGCGCAAAGCCAGCGCCAGCAGGTCAATGCACTGAATGCAGAAATCAAACGCCTCGACGCGCAGATCGCCAACGCCAGAACCGACCTGGCCCAGGCCGAACTGAACCTGACCCGCAGCGAAATCCATGCCCCCATCAGCGGCCTGATCGGCCAGCGTGCAGCCCGTGAAGGCCAATATGTGCAGGCTGGCGCTTACCTGTTGTCGATCGTGCCGGACGAAGACATCTGGATTCAGGCCAATTTCAAGGAAACCCAGATTGGCCACATGCAACCCGGCCAGGAAGCCGAACTGACCTTCGACGCCTACGGCGACACCCCGATCAAAGCCCGGGTCGACAGCCTGTTCGCCGCCTCGGGCGCGCAGTTCAGCCTGTTGCCGCCGGACAATGCCACGGGCAACTTCACCAAGGTCGTACAACGGATTCCAGTCAAACTCACCTTCGCCGCGGACAATCCGCTGCGCGGCAAGATCCGCCCGGGCATGTCGGTCACCGCCAAGGTGAACATCAAGGACGCCCCTGATGAAATCACCCCAAAAGTGAGCCACAAAGACGCCCCTGACGATGGCCGGTGATCAACTGATCCGCCCGGTCAGCGAACCGACCCGGCGGGACTGGATTGCGGTAATGAGCGTGATGCTCGGTGCGTTCATGGCGGTGCTGGACATCCAGATCACCAACTCCTCGCTCAAGGACATCCAGGGTGCACTGTCGGCGACCCTGGAAGAAGGTTCGTGGATTTCTACTTCGTACCTGGTGGCGGAAATCATCATGATCCCGCTCACGGCCTGGCTCGTGCAGCTGCTGTCAGCCCGGCGCCTGGCGGTCTGGGTGTCCCTCGGATTCCTGGTCGCGTCCTTGCTCTGCTCCATGGCGTGGAGCCTGGAAAGCATGATCGTGTTCCGCGCCCTGCAAGGCTTTACCGGTGGCGCGCTGATTCCGCTGGCGTTCACCCTGACCCTGATCAAGCTCCCGGAACACCACCGCGCCAAAGGCATGGCCATGTTCGCCATGACCGCCACCTTCGCGCCCTCCATCGGCCCGACCCTCGGCGGCTGGCTGACGGAAAACTGGGGCTGGGAATACATTTTCTACATCAACATCCCGCCCGGCCTGATCATGATCGCCGGCCTGATGTACGGCCTGGAGAAGAAAGAAGCCCACTGGGAATTACTGAAAAGCACCGACTACGCCGGCATTCTCACCCTCGGCGTCGGGCTCGGTTGCTTGCAGGTGTTTCTGGAGGAAGGCCATCGCAAGGACTGGCTGGAATCGAGCCTGATCGTAACCCTGGGCAGCATCGCACTGGTCAGCCTGATCAGCTTTGTGATCGTGCAGACCTCCAAACCGAATCCGCTGATCAACCTCGGCATCCTGCGCAATCGCAACTTTGGCTTATCAAGCATTTCCAGTGTCGGGATGGGGGTCGGTTTGTATGGCTCGATCTATCTGTTGCCGCTGTACCTGGCGCAGATCCAGAACTACAACGCCCTGCAGATCGGCGAAGTGATCATGTGGATGGGCGTGCCACAGCTGTTTCTGATTCCGCTGGTGCCCAAGTTGATGAAATACGTCTCGCCCAAATGGCTGTGCACACTGGGCTTCGGGCTATTCGGGTTGGCGAGTTTCTCTTCGGGCGTGTTGAACCCGGACTTTGCCGGGCCGCAGTTCAATCAGATCCAGATCATCCGCGCCCTGGGCCAACCACTGATCATGGTCACCATCTCGCTGATCGCCACCGCCTACATCCTGCCCCAGGATGCGGGATCGGCCTCGAGCCTGTTCAACATCCTGCGCAACCTCGGCGGCGCCATCGGCATCGCCCTGCTCGCCACGCTGCTGGATGCGCGGACCAAGGTTTACTTTGACTACCTGCGTGAATCCATCGTGCCGAGCAATCCGCAGGTCGCTGAACGGATCGCCTCACTGGCTGACCGGCTGGGCAATGAAACGGCAGCCTTGGGCAAACTCAGCGAGATCGCCCACCAGCAGGCGTCAATCATGGCCTACAACGATGCGTTTCATTTTGTCGGGATTGCGTTGGGGATCAGCATGGTGGCGGTGTTGCTGACCAAGAAATTGCCGGAGGGGTTGAAGGCTGGGGAAGCACACTAATTGATACTTGCAGCGCCCTGACCGGCCTCATCGCGAGCAAGCTCGCTTCCACAGGGATCACACCGAACCTTGTGGGAGCAAGCTTGCTCGCGATGAGGCCAGTTCAGACACGACAAATCAAACGGTAATCAACCGCTCGCGCAACTTGGCAATCTCGTCGCGCATCTGCGCCGCCGCTTCGAATTCCAGGTCGCGGGCGAGCTGGTACATCTTCTCTTCCAGCGCCTTGATACGCTTGGCGATCTCGCCCGGCGAGCGCAATTCCGCTTCGTATTTAGCGTTCTCTTCCGCAGCCTTGGCCATGCCCTTGCGCTTCTTGCTGCGCGAACCCGGCACGGTGGCGCCCTCCATGATGTCGGCGACGTCCTTGAACACACCTTTGGGGGTGATGCCGTTGGCCAGGTTGAAGGCGATCTGCTTGTCGCGACGGCGCTCGGTTTCGCCGATCGCGCGCTCCATGGAACCGGTAATCCGGTCGGCATACAGAATCGCCCGGCCATTAAGGTTACGTGCCGCACGCCCGATGGTCTGGATCAGTGAACGCTCGGAACGCAGGAAACCTTCCTTGTCGGCATCGAGAATCGCCACCAGCGACACTTCCGGCATATCCAGGCCTTCGCGTAGCAGGTTGATCCCCACCAGCACATCGAAAGTACCCAGTCGCAGATCACGGATGATCTCGACCCTCTCCACGGTGTCGATGTCCGAGTGCAAATAACGCACGCGCACGCCGTGATCCGCCAGATAGTCAGTCAAGTCTTCGGCCATGCGCTTGGTCAGCGTCGTGACCAGCACTCGCTCTTCCAGAGCGACGCGCTTGGTGATTTCCGACAGCAAATCGTCGACCTGGGTCAGTGCCGGGCGAATCTCGATTTGTGGGTCCACCAGCCCGGTCGGGCGCACCACCATGTCAATGACGCGGCCAGCGTGTTCGGCTTCGTAGTTGCCCGGGGTCGCCGAGACGAAAATCGTCTGCGGGCTGATGCTTTCCCACTCATCGAAACGCATCGGCCGGTTATCCAGCGCCGAAGGCAGGCGGAAACCGTATTCCACCAGCGTCTCTTTACGCGAACGGTCGCCTTTGTACATCGCACCGACCTGCGGAACGCTGACGTGGGACTCGTCGATCACCAGCAAGGCATCGGCAGGCAGGTAATCGTAAAGGGTTGGTGGTGCCGCGCCGGCTTCGCGGCCGGACAGATAGCGCGAGTAGTTTTCGATGCCGTTGCAGTAACCCAGTTCGAGGATCATCTCCAGGTCGAAACGGGTGCGCTGCTCCAGGCGCTGGGCTTCCACCAGTTTGTTGTTGGAGCGCAGGTACTCCAGACGCTCCTGCAACTCGACCTTGATGCCCTCGACCGCGCCCATCAGGGTTTCCCGTGGCGTCACGTAATGGCTTTTCGGGTAGAAGGTGAAGCGTGGCAGTTTGCGAATGACTTCGCCGGTGAGCGGATCGAACGCGGACAGGCTTTCCACTTCATCGTCGAACAGCTCGATGCGGATCGCCTCGAAATCGGATTCCGCCGGGTGGATATCGATCACATCACCACGCACGCGGAAGGTCGCACGGGCAAAATCCATGTCATTGCGGGTGTATTGCAGGTCGGCCAGGCGTCGCAGCAATTCGCGCTGGTCGAGCCGGTCGCCGCGATCCACGTGCAACACCATCTTCAAATAGGTTTCCGGGCTGCCCAGACCGTAGATGCACGACACCGTGGTGACGATGATCGCGTCCTTGCGCTCCAGCAACGCCTTGGTCGCGGAAAGGCGCATCTGTTCGATGTGATCGTTGATCGAGGCGTCTTTCTCGATGAAGGTGTCCGAGGACGGCACATAGGCTTCCGGCTGGTAGTAGTCGTAGTAGGAAACGAAATACTCCACCGCGTTGTTTGGGAAGAACGCCTTGAACTCCCCGTACAACTGCGCCGCCAGGGTCTTGTTCGGCGCCAGCACCAGGGTCGGGCGCTGCACCTGGGCGATCACGTTGGCGATGCTGAAGGTCTTGCCCGAGCCGGTCACACCGAGCAGCGTCTGGTGCGCCAGCCCGGCTTCGATACCCTCGACCATCAGGCGGATGGCTTCCGGCTGATCGCCGGCGGGCTCGAAACGGGTGACTAGCTGGAATTCAGACATGAAATACCTCTGGAATCACGCTTGCCGGCAGAACCGGCACGAACGAGAAAGACCGCAAACGACCGATGTCGCCCGAAGAAAAAACTGGATTGTGCTCAATGTGGAGCCGATTGCCAGCGCTTTCAAGGCAAACGTCCTACATCGCGCAAAACCTTTGCCGACACCATTCGACTAACGGTCGCAAAATAATCGGAAAAACTTACCTTAAAAGCCGAATAGCCTGTCGCCATTGATCGCGGATGGCCTCTATACTAGCTCCCCGTTTGTGCACCGCTCTAGTGCATTCGGCTGGAGCGCGACACGTCCCTCCACACTCCATTCAGAGCCGCCGCAATAATGAGCCTGTTCTCCGCTGTCGAAATGGCACCACGTGATCCAATCCTGGGCCTCAACGAAGCATTCAACGCCGATACCCGGACCAACAAAGTCAACCTGGGGGTCGGTGTTTACTGCAACGAGGAGGGGCGAATTCCACTCCTGCGCGCCGTTGTCGAAGCCGAAACCATTCGTGCCGCTCAACACGTTTCCCGTGGCTACCTGCCAATCGACGGCATCGCCGCCTACGACCAGGCCGTGCAAAAGCTGCTGTTCGGCAATGACTCGCCGCTGATCGCTGCCGGCCGTGTAATCACCACCCAGGCCGTTGGCGGTACTGGCGCCCTGAAAATCGGTGCCGACTTCCTCAAGCAACTGCTGCCGAACGCCGTTGTGGCGATCAGCGACCCGAGCTGGGAAAACCACCGCGCGCTGTTCGAAACCGCCGGTTTCCCGGTGCAGAACTACCGCTACTACGACGCCGCGACCCACGACGTGAACCGTACCGGCATGCTGGAAGACCTGAACGCGCTGCCAAACGGCTCGATCATTGTGCTGCACGCCTGCTGCCACAACCCGACCGGCGTGGACCTGAGCCCGGCGGACTGGAAAAACGTCCTGGAAGTTGTTAAAGCCAAAGGCCACGTGCCGTTCCTCGACATGGCCTACCAGGGCTTCGGCGATGGCATCGACGAAGACGCCGCTGCCGTACGCCTGTTTGCCGAGTCGGGCCTGACTTTCTTCGCCTCCAGCTCCTTCTCCAAGTCGTTCTCGCTATACGGCGAGCGCGTGGGTGCCCTGTCGATCGTCAGCGAATCGAAAGAAGAAAGCGCACGCGTGTTGTCGCAAGTCAAACGCGTGATCCGCACCAACTACTCCAACCCGCCGACCCACGGTGCCAGCGTTGTCGCTGCAGTGCTGAACAGCCCGGAACTGCGCGCCCAGTGGGAAGCCGAACTGGCCGAAATGCGCCTGCGCATTCGTGGCATGCGTACCCAGATGGTCGACCTGTTGGCACAAAAAGCGCCTCAGCGCGATTTCAGCTTCGTCGGTCGTCAGTGCGGCATGTTCTCCTACTCCGGCCTGACGGTTGAGCAAGTTCACCGCCTGCGCAACGAGTTCGGCATCTACGCCCTGGACACCGGCCGCATCTGCGTGGCCGCACTGAACCAGAGCAACATCAAGGTTGTGACGGACGCTATCGTCCAGGTCATCTGATGACACCTTGAAATGAAAAACGGGAAGCCATGTGGCTTCCCGTTTTTTATTTGTTGCAGATAATTTTCGGCAACTAGAGCGAGCCCTCTAAACTGCACACAACTATCCACTGTGGGAGCGAGCTTGCTCCGGGCGGCGTTCCGACGATGGCGATTGTCCTGCCAACATCAATGTTGAATGTGATGCCCTCATCGCGAGCAAGCTCGCTCCTACAGGTCTGTATACACCCTGGAATCCTGCGAGAACCCACATGAAAAACGATGACCTGCGCGCCGATCGCGATGACCTGGATGACCTGGATGACCTGGATCACTTCATCCCCCGCGCCCCGACAAAACGCGGCAACAACCTGGTAATGCAAGTCGCGGCTGGTGTATTCCTCGGCGGCCTGGCCCTGTGGCTGGTGCAATTGGGAGCCACGGCGCTCTACGCCAAACTGATGCTTGGCACGATTACCTTCGGCGGTTAAGCCAGTTCGGTCGCACGCTGGCTGGCAGCGTCGTCGTAGGCGACGTATAGCGATTCAGCGACCTGGCTCTTGATCGCTTTAGTGCTTTCCAGGCCCAGGACAAAACCTTCGGCCTTGCCGCCAGCACGGTTCAATGCTTCAGCGGTGCCGGCCTGAGTGATGGCGTCGAACAACTTTTCGGCGTGGGGGCCGACACCTTTGGGCAGGCTGATCTGAGAGATGCTCATGGGTGCATCCCGTGGTGTCGAGGTGTGAGGGTCAAATGATTCATGGCGCGTACCTTTTCGGCGAATGGCCGGCAGCGCGTGTCACCACTTCCGGGCAGCCATGGTAGACCTCTGGGGCGATCCTGTTAACCGCCAATCGCCGCTAAACCACCGCCCGCCCCGCTGATTCGCTCAAATTGTTATTCGACGCTTGACTTCTCTTTTTGAATCAGTAAGATACGCGCCATTCCGCGATAGCTCAGTTGGTAGAGCAAGTGACTGTTAATCACTGGGTCCCTGGTTCGAGTCCAGGTCGTGGAGCCAGACAGCAACATCGAAAAGCCCCTGAATCGAAAGATCCAGGGGCTTTTTTGTGGTCGATTGAAAAGCCAACGCCTGAAAAGCAAAAAGCCGATCTGTCTATTCGACAGATCGGCTTTTTTCAGTTGCCGTGAACGTCAGACATGCTCACTGCTTTTCGTGTGGACCGCCCGTGGTTCTGCCACGCCATGCTCCGATTCCAGCACCGGAATTTCCTTGCCGTCGCAATCGTGCAGTTTACCGTCGCTGAAATAGTCCCCTTCACGCAACGCCGCCAGATCCTGATAACGCAACACCCGCTCGGTACCGGCCGCAAACACTGATTGCTGGTCGGAGTTACCAGCAGTCAGATGGTTGAAGGTCAGGTTCAGCACGATGGCCATGATTGCCGAAGAACTGATGCCCGAATGGAAAATGGTCGCGAACCAGCTCGGGAAGTGATCGTAGAAGCTAGGTGCAGCGATCGGGATCATGCCGAAGCCAATCGAGGTCGCGACGATGATCAGGTTGACGTTGTTGCGGTAGTCGACCTTGGACAAGGTCCGAATGCCGCTGGCCGCGACGGTACCGAACAGCACGATGCCAGCACCACCCAGCACGGAGGTCGGTACGGCGGCGATGACCCGGCCCATGAAGGGCAGCAGACCGAGGATCACCAGGAACAGACCGCCGGTGGCCACCACGTAGCGGCTCTTGATGCCGGTGACCGCCACCAGACCAACGTTCTGGGCGAAGGCGCTCTGGGTGAAGGAACCGAAGATTGGCGCGAACATGCTCGACAGCATGTCAGCGCGCAGACCGTTGCCCAGGCGCTTGGAGTCAACCTTGGTGCCGATGATCTCACCGACGGCCAGAATGTCCGCCGACGTCTCCACCAGCGTCACCATCACCACGATGCACATCGACAGGATCGCAGCGAAGTGGAAGGTCGGCATGCCGAAGTGGAACGGCGTCGGGAAGCCGAACATCGGGCCCTGGGTTACGGACGAGAAATCCGCCATGCCAAGGAACACCGCGATCACCGTACCAATGACCATGGCCAACAGAATCGACAGGCGGGAGATGGTCGCACTGCCGATTTTGCTCAGAAACAGCACCAACACCAGCGTTACCGCCGCCAGACCGATGTTCGCCATGCTGCCGAAGTCCGGCGCATGGCTATTGCCGCCCATTGCCCAGCGCGCGGCTACCGGCATCAGCGTCAGGCCGATAGTGGTAATCACGATGCCGGTCACCAGCGGCGGGAAGAACTTGGTGATACGCGAGAACACCGGGGTTATCAGCAACCCGATCAGGGACGCCGCTATCACAGCCCCCAACACAGATTGAAACCCGCCCTCCCCGCCACTGCTGACAATCGCCACCATGGTCGCGACGCCGGAGAAGGATACGCCCTGCACCAGCGGCAATTGACAACCAAAAAACGGTAAACCCAGGGTTTGCAGCAGTGTTGCCAGCCCCCCCGCAAACAATGAAGCAGCAATCAACAAACCGATGTCCGCCGGCGAGAGCCCGGCCGCCTGGCCGATGATCAATGGCACCGCGACGATACCGCCATACATGGTCAGAACATGTTGCAGGCCATAAGCCATATTCGCGCCGATCCCAAGATTTTCGTCCTCGGGCCGTTGGTGTGAAACATGGGGCGTTTTCATGGAGGGGGTTCCCTGGTTTTTGTTATGCGCACACTGTATGCAAGACATAGGACAAATGTCTATAGAGTTGTATACAACTTATCAGTCACAAAATGGATACTTGTCCATTTCCGCCTGACACCTACCCTCCTGGCCACGCCAAAAACCTTGAAATACATCCCTCGCCGCCCACACCCGCGTGCTGACTAGTCTTTTGAATTCCTGGCGACCATCGGTATGGCTCGCCTCTTTTTTATACATATAAAGTATGCATAATTAAGTCATTCGAAATTCAGTTCCACAAGGCCAAGAACGCAGCCAACAAACTCAAGCACCAAGGCATCAGCCTCGCAGAGACTGAACCGGTATTCCATGACGAGCGAGCGCTGACCATCGAGGACAACCACCATGATGAACAACGCTGGATCACCCTGGGGCTGGACGCCAAAGGCCGATTGCTGGTTGTCGTGTACACCCACCGCGATCCGAATTTCGTTTGAATCATTTCCGCGCGCATCGCCACCAAAAGCGAGCGTCGTCAGTACCTGGAGGCATGACCGATGAAAGACGAATACGATTTCAGCAACGCCAGGCGCGGGGCCGTGGCGCCCGCCAAAGGCAAGACCCGCATTACCATCATGCTCGATGACACAGTCATCGAAGCAGCCCGCGCACTGGCAGAACACGAGGGGTACGGATACCAGACGGTGATCAACAATACCTTGCGCCGAGCCCTGCTCAACGAAGGCAAGAGCGCACACCTGAAACAAACCCTCACCCCTGCCGAACTCAAGGGTCTGGAGCAGAAACTGGCAGAGGCCTTGCGCGAAATCCAACGGGTGATGGAGCCGGGAGTCCAGCCCTGAAACACAAAGGGCCGATCATCAAGACCAGCCCTTTGTAATATCCAGGATCAGCGAGCTACCGGGGTGCAGCGATCAATCGTTTCAGAGTCCGTGCCAATTGCGCCTGTTCCGGTACGCGAATGCCGAACTCGCTGCCCAGCAGGCCAATCAGTTCCTGAACATCCGTCACCTCCCGCCGCTCGCTGTCATGGCCAATCCGGTGAATCGCGAAGCTGCCATTGTTGAGCGTGCGTCGCCACCCCTCCCCGGTGCGCGCCACCATCAACTGCTTGACGAAAGACGACTCGGGGTGGGTCGAGACGTACCAGTTGCCCACAGCAAAATCGATATCTTCCTGACGTTGCAGGTCGAAGATGTACATCGCTCGCCATTCGCCCGCAACGTTGGCGCGCAGAGTAAAGCCGTCGACGTGCAGATCGATGCGATACGACTCGTGCGGGGTGGGTTGTTCGGCGCGGGTATCAAGCAACAGGGGCGCGGTCGGTACCATGCCGCCGAAGCCGACGTCGGTGATGTAGCGCACGTCATCGATGATGACCAGGCTCAGGCGATGGGTCCGGGCAGTCCAGGAGCCCTCCGGCTGGCCCATCACCACCCGGCCGCTGATGGCCCGGGCGTCGAAACCCAATTCCTGTAGCAAGGCCAGG
This sequence comes from Pseudomonas sp. EU05-FHT14B02, assembly GCF_058791055.1. Classification (NCBI taxonomy): domain Bacteria; kingdom Pseudomonadati; phylum Pseudomonadota; class Gammaproteobacteria; order Pseudomonadales; family Pseudomonadaceae; genus Pseudomonas; species Pseudomonas sp. EU05-FHT14B02. The sequence goes on from NZ_JBYTDD010000012.1 coordinate 97,547, forward strand.
AACAGATTGTTGAGTTCGTAGCAGTATCCGCCACGACCATCGTGCAAGACCTTCTGCTCTATGGACGGCAAGTCGATCAGCACCGGCTCGCCGGATAATGTGGTGAGGTTTTCAAACGGGAAAATGCCGGTATGGCGCAGTTGCAGCTGGCGCAAGGTTTCCAGGGTCGGCGCTGGAGGTGCATCGAAGCCCAGGCGTTGCAGATACAAAGCACGGTCGGTCAGGCGTGGCTCACTCATCGTTCAGTCCTTTTGCACGCAAGCGGCGGATTGCTCCGCCAGTGGTCGCTATGTATACGGGATCAAGCACTGCCGCCGACAATTGATTTAGCCAATCACCCGGCATGAAAAAACTCAACGCCGCTTGTGCGAGCCCAATTGAATCCAGGTCGGTGCGTGGTCGCTGGCATGGGGCTCGTTGCGCACCCACGCATCCACTCCGGCGTCTTGCAGATACGGACTCAGGGCCGGGTTGAGCAGCAGATGGTCAATGCGCAGCCCCGAGTTTTTCTGCCAGTGCTGACGAAAATAATCCCAGAACGTGTAGAGCCGATCCTGTGGATGCAGGTGCCGCAATGAATCGGTCCAGCCCTGGCCCAGCAACCGCTGGTAGCACTCTCGACTTTCCGGTTGCAGCAAGGCGTCCTTGAGCCAGGAGCGCGGGTTGTAGATGTCCAGGTCGGTGGGCACCACGTTGTAGTCCCCCGCCAGCACAACTGGATGTTCGCTGCCTTCAAGCGTCTGCGCGTAACGGATAAGCCGTTCGAACCACGCCAGCTTGTAATCGAATTTCGGCCCCGGTTGTGGGTTGCCGTTGGGCAAATACAAGCAACCCACCAGAACCCCGTGGACAGCGGCTTCCAGATAGCGACTCTGGTTGTCGCTGTCATCACCGGGCAACCCGCGTCGGCTTTCCAGCGGCTGCGCATCCCGCGCCAGGATCGCCACGCCGTTCCAGGACGCCTGCCCCTGCCAGCTGGCGCCGTAGCCAGCCGCTTCAAGCTCAGCCGCCGGGAATGCGCTGTCCACTGCCTTCAATTCCTGCAGGCAGGCGATATCCGGTTTTTCCCGCTCAAGCCAGGCCAACAGATTTGGCAGGCGTGCGCGCAGACCATTGACGTTGAACGTGGCGATCCGCAACTTTTTCATGAACGGACACTCCTGATGACGAGGTGCCTGACGTGTGACACCGACAGGTTTCGCAGGCTGCGTCAGCGATCCCTGAGGCGGTAGCACCTTGAGCGCAAGCTGGTCGATCATAGGCCTTGCTGACGCTGAGAGCTGTGTACGAGCTTGCTCGCGATGGCGTCGTATCAGTGGCCAACCATTTGCCTGACCTGTCGCTTTCGCGGGTAAGCCCGCTCCCACAAGGTTCTCGTTTGGCCATGGATCGGTGCCCCCTAAGCCCCGTGCCACTCGTCAACCGGGTCGGCACCAACCGCGTGCCCCTTCACACTAACATCAGGTAACGACTCATCCCCGGAGACGACCATGATGAACATAAAAATGACTTCGCTGCTCCTGGCCGGATGGTTGTCGGCTACGTCCCTGGCCACATTTGCGGCGTCCGGTGATAGTCCTGGCGCGACCGGTACGGCACCCGGCGCAACCCGCAATTCGATTCTGCTGCCAGACAACAACAGGCCCAGCGATCCTTCGGGTAACAGCCGGCGCGGACAGAGCCCCGGCTCTTCAAGCGGCAGCACCGGAGTCAATGGTCCGGGCAGTGGCGCGGGCGGCGGCACCGGTGCGCCCGGTGGCGGAACCGGCGGTGCTGGCGGCGGAACGGGCAGCTGGACAGGCAAAAGCCGCCAATGACATGCCGTCATTGGCAGCTTTTTGTCACCGCAGGCCTACATCGGCTTGACCGCTGGCGGGTTCCACTTGCCATTCAGCGCCTCGGCTTTCGGGCCGTACAGACGCATGGTCAGGTTGAACGGCCCTTTGGGTGCCGGTAGCCAGTTGGCCTCCAGATCCTTGCCAGGGCTTTCGTTCTGGAAATAGAGATCCAGCGAGCCATCGGCGTTGTTCTTGAACGGCATCCAGCTACTGACCGCAAAACGATTGAGTGAGTTGGCGACCTGAAACCCTTCCGGGTCATACAGGGTGATCGACCAGAAGGCATTCACTGGCGGCGCCTCGCCCTTGTTGAAATGCAGCACGTACTTGTTTGCGCCCTCGAGCGGCTTGCCGTTGCTGTCGCCGATGTTCAACGGATAAATCGCGTCCTCGGGCAGGTTGGCACCGAGCCCCACCTGCGTAACGATGGCGCGCTTGAGGTAGTAGTTGCCGTAGACACCCATGGTGTCAGTGTTCATCGACCAGCCATTGACCTCCCGCGCCAGGGTCGGCACTTTCCAGGTCATTAAGGCCTGCGCATCCTGGGGCACGCTTTGCAACGCAGCCTGGATTTGCGGATCCAGCGTGTCCATGTCGAACGGCTTGCCGGGTTCGATGCCGATCCGTTTGATCTGCGCCAGCATGGGCTGGTCGGTGCTGTGCGGCGGATTCACTTTCAGCAGTTCGGCGGCGTAAGTGAAGTAGTTGGCAGCCGACATGGAATCGACCTGAATCTTCGGTGGCGTTTTCATGTCCACCGCCGGGTCGATCTTCACGGTGACGGCTTCAGGTTCCTTGCCCAACCGGGACAACGGCGTAACCGTGTAACCGGCCTGGATCTTGTGCACCGCCGCGTAATCCGCCGCGCCATCAGTCTTGGTACGGCCGATGACCCAGACAAACGGGGTTGGCGCCGGCAGGTGGCTCATCCCGGCGGGCACCGTCCCGGTCCATCCCGGCGGCGTCACCAGAAATTGCCCGGCTTCAGTGCCCGTGGTGCGCCAGCCCGGCGAAGCGAATACGTCGGTCCACATATCCAGCATCGGTAACAGGTAGAAACGCCCATCGGTATCGGGCGCGGCGATCACCAGCGGTTCCTTGGTCAAGTCCAGCCAGGCAATCGAATACAACGTGTCGAAATTAGAGCGCACCACCCCTTTGAAATCGGCAGGCGGGTACTGCGGCACACTCACAAACATGTTCATCGGGCCTTTGCCGAACTCCTTGCCCGGCTCGATGTTGGTGAACTGCTTGCGAGTGACGTCCATGCTCAGCAGCGGGTAAAAATAGATGTAGGCATCCACGCCGATCGAGTGAGCTTCTTCGGCGGTGATTTTCGATTGCGCGTGGCTGGCCAGCGGAAAGATGGCAGTGGCTGCGACGGTCAAAGCAACGGCTGTCAACGTTTGAGGTATCAACATGTTGGCGATCGTCCATGCGAGTGGATGTCTGCCGGGATCGACAGAACAATCGGAACTCTAGACGATCAATTCCGCCAGGTACGGGAGACAGACCACCGGCAGCAACAGCACCTCAACGGTCGGAGCGCATCAACGCCTCGACGCCACCGGCCATCGACAACGTTGCCACGCGGTTTCTCCCCGAATGCTTGGCCTGATACAACGCCGCATCCGCCCGCTCGACAAACACATCCATGCTGTCACGCCCCGACGGCACGAACGAATAGCAACCAAGACTCACCGTCACGTAGCCATTGGGCGAGCCGGTGTGGCTGATGTGCTTGTCGATGACGCTGCGGCGGATCTGCTCGGCAATCGTCATGGCGCCGTGGATGTCGGTGTCCGGCAGCAGTACCGCAAACTCTTCGCCGCCGTAACGCACCGCCAGATCGGCCTTGCGGTGGCAGCAACTCTTCAGCGCGCGTGCCACTTCGGCCAGGCAGTGATCCCCCACCACGTGGCCGTAGGTGTCGTTGTAGCGCTTGAAGTAATCGATATCGACCATGATCAGGCTCAAAGGGCTCGTCTGCCGGGCGCCGCGCCCGAACTCGACGTCCAGCGCCCGCTCGAACAATCGGCGGTTGGCCAATCCGGTCAGGCTGTCGTGGGTGGCAATCAGCTCCAGCGCTTGCTGTGCCCTGCGCAAATCCGACTCGACCCGCTCGCCAACACGCACCTGATGCAGGAACACCCACCCGAACAACCCCACACCCAGCAATACCAGGGCAACAATGAGACTGGAGCGAAACGCCGTGTCGTACCAGCCAGCGAGAATGGATTCCGTGGACGCCGCCGCCGTGACCACCAGCGGATACGCCTCCAGTTGTCGGTAACCGTAAAGGCGTGTCACACCATCGATGATGGATGTAAACATCGCATTGCCGGAGCTGGCCAGTGGCAGGGACTTCTGGAAAATCTCGCTCTGGGCCAGCGACGTGCCGATCTGCGCCTCTACAAAAGGTCGACGCGCCAACAGCGTGCCATCGGTCAAGCCGAGAAACATCGAGCCGTTTTCGTCGAGGCTGAAGCTTTTGAAGAACTGGTCGAAGTACGACATCTTGATCCCGGCCAGCAATACGCCCTGGAAATGGCCGTTCTTGTCGTTGACCCGTTTGGAAACCGGAATGATCCACTCACCGTTTTCCCGACTGCGAATGGCCGGGCCGATATGCGCCACCGACGATACGTTCTGCTGGTGATACTTGAAGTACTCGCGATCGGCGACGCCGGGCCCCCGAGGCAGATTTTCAAACGAGGTCACCACCCACTGGCCCTTCTGGTCGAACAGCAGGATGCCGTGCAACTGATCCAGCGCCAGCACGCGCCGAGCGAAGGTCTGCTGCAAGCGTGGCCGTTGGTCCGGGCCGAACCCGTCGACCTGAATCCAGTCCACCAGGCTGGTCAATACCAGGTCGGCCTTCATGAAGGTGTCTTCGGCTTGCTGCGCCATGGCCCGCGTCAGGTTCGAAGACGCCACTTGCGCCAGGCTCAGGTCGTGGCGACGGGACTGTTCCAGTTGCAGGTAGAGCAAACCGCACAGGCACAGGCACACCGTGGCAATGAACAATACCGCGGCCTTGCGCAGCGGTATGCGTTTCAATGCGATGCCAGGGGTGTGGTCCGGGTCGTTAAAGCGCGTGGGCAAAAGTTCATCCTGTCGGGGCAAGGCATGGGCAACGACCCAAAGCCCTCAGTCTTCGGGGGGGCGTAGTTTACGGGGTTATCCAGGACAAATGGGTGGCCACTTGCCCAGCGGTAACACACCGCCCATCGGTGCTGCCCGGACACAACGTCCGCACCCTGACTGCGCTGCAAACATGACCCAGGGCAAGCGCTGCCAGTGCGTCAACGAGCTACGATTAGACAAACCTCAATACAGGGAATCGACATGAGCAAGGCAGACGAACTCGCCGCAAAATTGAAACAGACACGGCTGACCAGCGCGGATCAGGCGATCGATGGCTGGCCGGGCCAAGTCTACGAACTGTATCAACGAATAGAGACCTGGCTACAGCCGTTGACCGAAGCGGGCCTGATCCTGCGGCGCAACCCCACCCACGTCTACGAGAGCCACCCCGATGGCAACGAATACGACTACGCCATCGACCAGTTGGTGATCATCGGCAACGAGCACAGCATTACCTTTGACCCGGTTGCACGCTTCACCGCCGACGGTGAGGGGCGGGTCGAGATCCACACAACAGAAAACGAGCTCGCCCTGTTGCGCACCGTGGACGAACACGGTGAAACACACTGGTGGCTACAAACGATCGAGCAGGCCACCGCGCAACTGGATGCGGTGGCGCTCACGAAAAGCGATCTGCTTGTCGTGGTCGAGCAAGGGCTGGCGCTTTAGGAAGTTTGCCGAACGGCCTGGTAATACCTGTAGGAGCGAGCTTGCTCGCGATGGACTCAAGGGCGCTGCGTTTAACCAGTAAACATGCGGTATCGTTAGCGACCATCGCGAGCAAGCTCGCTCCTACAAGTATCAGCCCATGACCGCCCGTTTCCAGTCTTTCGCTACAGCTTGTTCTGCCCCGTCACCACCAGCGGTATCTCTGCGCGACGCAAATCCAGAGCTGGCAATTTCGTAGGCTGACTCAAGCCCTGCAGCACCCTGGCATCGTAATCATAAATGTCGGGCTTGAACGTCACCCGCCCGTCATTACTCAGGTCCACGGTCCAGTAAGCCAACAACACCGGCACTTTCACCGGTAGCGGAATGTTCTCGGTCCTGCCATTGGCCAACTGTTTTTGAATCCCGGCGCTGTTCCAGCGCACCGGGTCGTTAAACAACAACTCGACCAGTTGCAAGGGGTTTTCCACGCGGATGCAGCCTGAACTGGTGGCCCGAACTGTCTTGGCAAATAGCTCGCGGTGTGGCGTGTCATGCAGGTAAATCGCATAGTCGTTGGGGAAGCGGATCACTACCTGCCCCAGCGAACTGTCGGGGCCGGCATCCTGACGCAGGTGGATGCCTCGCGGGTTGCTCCAGTCGACACTCGACGGATCAAGCACATTGCCTTCGCGATCCAGCACGCGGATCCGGTTGGCTGCCAGATAACCCGGATCGCTCTGGACTTTCGGAATCACGTCCTGCTTGAGAATGGTCGGCGGTACGGTCCAGGTCGGGTTGAACGTGATGTAGGTGATTTCGGCCTGGAATACCGGCGTACTGCGCACCGGCTTGCCGACTTGCACTCGCGAACGCCAGATCGGCAGACCGTCACGGTACATCGCCACCTTGTATCCGGCGATATCGACGATCACAAACGTGCCCTGCAGTTTGTACAACAGCCACCGGGCGCGCTCCATGTTGACCCGCACCTGATCGATCCGCGCCTCGACCGGCACGTTCAGCGCCGCCAGCGTCGCCGCCCCCGCCACGCCATCGACCCCCAGGTATTGCTCGGTCTGATACTTCTTCACCGCGGCGATTACCTTGTCGTCGTAACCGGCTTTTTTCGACAGGTGCGCGTCCAGGTAACCGCCCGCCACCAGACGCGCACGCAATTGAGCCACCGCCACCCCGTCCATGCCGGGTTTGAGCGATTGCCCTTCAGTGACTTTCGGCCAGCCGCCCGCATCATGAACCTGGCGCAACCGGGCCAGGCCTTCACGCAAATTGCGGTAAATCTCTTCCTGAGGAGGCGCACCGGCGAATGCACGCGAAACGTCATGGGCATCGAGGGCGGCGAACAGGTTGCTCATGTCCTCGTGGGCATTACCGCCGGCAGGATCGAAATTCCAGTGAATGTCCAGCCGCGACGGATCGACTTTACCCCGGCGCAGTTGCAGCAGCGCGGTGATGAACGTGCGAGTCGCCGCCATGTCGAACATCGCCCGTTGCGCCGTGGAAGGCATGGCAGCCACCAGCGACTCATGGGCCTGAGCCAGTTCGGTGATGCGGAAATCCGCCGGATTCAGGCCGTCGATCCGGGTGTCTTCGAGGCTCTTGAGTAATTGCGCCACGTCACGATCATCCGTCCACGCGGCGCGATAGTTGCGATGCATATAGAAATCCAGCACCACCCGACTGACATCCACACGCTGATGGCGCCTGGACGTGAGCACCGGCGGAAAAGCCGATCGCAGCGGTTCCAGCGTCGCTTGAATCGCTTGGCCGACCGCGTCGTCGGGCGCCGCGGCATCGATTGTGCTGCTCGCCGCAGATACCGGCTCAATCGGCGAAACTTGCCCAAACGCCGCACCGCTGATCAGAAAGCCCATAAAAAACATGCGGCTTATGACGAATGACCTTGTTAACTGCACCATGGATAATCCTTAATCCCCCGTTTCAAACGGCTAGTTTTCCGCTCGCTGCTAGACTCGAAATTATCATGATGAGACCCGACTATGGCGCTAAACCGCTTTGGCCTTTTATTTGCCATTTTACTGACGTGCCTTTCAGTAACGTCAGCCTACGCCGATTCGCTTGAAAACGCGCTGGTCAAAGCAGCACCCGGCGCCGACGCCAAAGTGATTGCCCTGGCCGTTCGTGCGACTCAATGCAGCCGTGCCCAAGGTGTCGCCCCCGCCCAACGACTGGCGGTGATCGATTACTCCCTGCCCTCGACCGAACAACGCCTTTGGGTCTTCGACCTTAAACGGCGCAAGTTGCTATTTCACGAACTGGTCGCCCATGGCCGCAACAGCGGTGAAAACATGGCCACGCTGTTCTCCAACCGCAACGAAAGCCACGCTACCAGCATCGGTCTGTTCCGCACCCAGCAAAGCTACCTCGGCCAGAACGGTTACTCGTTGCGCATGGAAGGCCTGGAGCCCGGCTTCAACGATAACGCCTTTGACCGGGCCATCGTCATTCACGGCGCCCCCTATGTCAGCCCGGTGCTGGCCCGCGCCAATGGCCGCATCGGCCGCAGCCTGGGTTGCCCGGCCGTCAGACCGGCGATTGCCCATCGGCTGATTGATTCGATGAAGGACGGGCAATTGTTGTTTTCGTACTACCCGGACCAACGCTGGCTGAAGTCATCTTCCTACATAAACTGCAGCGGCGACACGGTGGCCTCAAGGGAAAAGTCCACTTCACGCCGGTAAGCGACACCCAACCTGTCAAAACTGTAATCTTCGCCTCAGCCAGCTGAAAGGCACCGCCTGCTAGCCTTGTCGATAAGTTCAACAGGCTGACGGGCGGAACACACGGCATGCACTCCCACACTTCAAGACGCACCTTCGTCAAAGGCCTGGCCATCGGCGGGCTCTTCGGCGGCCTCGGGTTATGGCGCACGCCGGCTTGGGCAATCAGCAGTCCCGGCGAACCGCAGGTGTTGGCCGGTAATGATTTCGACCTGTTCATCGGCGAATCCCCGGTCAACTTCAGCGGCAGCCCACGCACCGCGATGACCATCAACGGCGGCATCCCCGGTCCGCTGTTGCGCTGGCGTGAAGGCGATACGGTGACGCTGCGGGTGCGCAACAGACTCAAGGACAGCACATCCATTCACTGGCACGGCATCTTGCTGCCGGCCAACATGGACGGCGTGCCGGGGCTGAGCTTCAAGGGTATCGAGCCCGGCGGCATTTACGTCTACCAGTTCACCGTGCGCCAGAACGGCACCTACTGGTATCACAGCCATTCGGGGTTTCAGGAACAATCCGGCGTCTACGGCCCGCTGGTGATCGACGCCAAAGATCCGGAGCCGTTCCAGTACGACCGCGACTACGTGGTGATGCTCAGCGACTGGACCGACGAAGACCCAGTCGGCCTGATGAAGACGCTGAAAAAACAGTCCGATTACTACAACTTCAACAAACGCACCGTGGGCGATTTCATCCACGACGTCAGCGAAAAAGGCTGGGGGCCGACCGTCGCCGACCGCAAAATGTGGGCCGAGATGAAGATGAACCCCACCGACCTGGCGGACGTCGGCGGCGCCACTTACACCTACCTGTTGAACGGCCAGGCGCCGGATTCGAACTGGACCGGGGTGTTCCGCCCCGGGGAAAAGCTGCGGCTGCGCTTCATCAACGGCTCGGCCATGACCTACTTCGACGTGCGCATCCCCGGCCTGAAAATGACGGTGGTCGCCGCCGATGGCCTGCACGTCAAACCCGTGAGCGTCGACGAGTTTCGCATCGCCGTGGCGGAAACCTTCGACGTTATCGTCGAACCGACCGAAGCGGCCTACACCCTGTTCGCCCAGGCGATGGATCGCACCGGATACGCACGGGGCACCCTGGCGGTGAAGACAGGACTGGCTGCGCCGCTGCCGCCACTGGACCCGCGCCCCCTGGTGACCATGGATGACATGGGCATGGGCGGCATGGACCACGGCAGCATGGCGGGCATGGATCACAGCAACATGGACATGGGCGATATGCCCGGCATGCAGTCCCATCCAGCCTCGGAAACCGACAACCCGCTGGTGGACATGCAAGCCATGTCTACCTCACCGAAACTCGACGACCCCGGCATGGGCCTGCGCAACAACGGGCGCCGCGTACTCACCTACTCCGACCTGCGCAGCACCTTCGAAGACCCTGACGGCCGCGAGCCTGGCCGCACCCTGGAACTGCACCTGACGGGCCACATGGAAAAATTTGCCTGGTCGTTCAACGGCGTGAAATTCTCTGATGCAGAGCCGTTGCGCCTCAAGTACGGCGAGCGGGTACGGATCGTGCTGGTCAACGACACGATGATGATGCACCCCATCCACCTGCATGGCATGTGGAGCGACCTCGAAGACGAGAACGGCCAGTTCATGGTGCGCAAACACACCATCGACATGCCACCGGGCTCCCGGCGCAGCTATCGGGTCACAGCCGATGCACTCGGCCGCTGGGCCTATCACTGCCATCTCCTGTACCACATGGAAATGGGCATGTTCCGTGAAGTTCGCGTGGAAGAATGAGGTGCACCCCATGATTCGATTTACCCCGTTTATTTTCGCACTCGTGACCTCGACGGCAATGGCCGCCAGCGACGACATGCAAGGCATGGATCACAGCCAGATGGACCACGGCCAGATGCAAGGCATGGATCATAGCCAGATGAACCACGGCCAGATGCAAAGCATGGACGAAGGCCAGATGCAGCCCGCCGCGCCCAGTGAAAGTCGCACGCCGATCCCGGTGCTGACCGATGCCGATCGCGCTGCGGTGTATGTCGATCCCGCCGGTCACCACGTACATGACAGCACGCTCAATTCCTTTTTCCTCGCCGACAAACTGGAATGGCAGGACGCCGATGACGGCAGCACCCTGGCCTGGGACTTGTCCGGTTGGGTCGGCGGTGACATTGACCGCCTGTGGCTGCGCTCCGAAGGCGAGCGCACCAACGGCGTGACCGAGGACGCGGAAGTCCAAGCCCTTTGGGGCCACGCCATTTCCCCGTGGTGGGACGTCGTCAGTGGCGTGCGCCAAGACTTCAAACCCGGTGCCCCGCAAACCTGGGCTGCGTTCGGCGTGCAAGGCATGGCGCTGTACAATTTCGAGGCCGAAGCCACGGCGTTCATCGGTGAAGGCGGCCAGAGCGCCGTGCGGCTGGAGGGCGACTACGACATCCTGCTGACCAATCGGCTGATCCTGCAGCCGACCGTCGAACTCAACGCCTACGGTAAAAACGATCCGCAACGGGGCATCGGCGCCGGGCTGTCCAACACCGAGGCTGGTTTGCGCCTGCGCTACGAAATCCGCCGGGAATTCGCACCCTACCTCGGCGTGACCTGGAACCGCACCTACGGCAACACCGCCGATTACGCCAACGACGAAGGCGAGGACCGCAGCGAAACCCGTCTCGTGCTCGGTGTTCGGATGTGGTTCTGAACAGACTCACCCAAAACCAACAACAACCGCTTCGAGCGGTAAAGGACCTTGCATGCGCATCTTCAAACCCACCGCTATCGCAGTCGCGTTGCTCAGCGGCCTGCTTGTTAGCACCCTCGCTCAAGCGCACCCCAAACTACTCTCTTCCACCCCGGCGGAAGGCGTAGAAGGTGCATCACCCGACAAGATCGAACTGCACTTCTCCGAAAACCTCGTCACCCAGTTTTCCGGTGCAAAACTGCTGATGACCGAAATGTCCGGCATGGCCCATGCCCCGATGCCGGTCAAGGCCAAAGTCAGCGGCGGCAGCGATCCGAAGACCATGTTCATCATCCCGGCAGCGCCCTTGGCTGCCGGCACCTACAAGGTCGAATGGCGCGCGGTGTCGTCGGACACCCACCCGATCACCGGCAACGTCACCTTCAAAGTGAAATGATTGATGAGCGACTCGGCCAACGTCGTGCTGCGGTTTGTGTTGTATGTGGATTTGATGTTGTTGTTTGGCGTGGCGCTGTTCGGGCTCTACAGCTTCAAGGGACAGGAACGGCAATCCGGGACAGTCTTGCCCTTTCGCCGGTTATTGACGGGAACAGCCGGGCTCGGCGCGCTGCTGTCCATCGCCGGCATGGTGCTGATGGTCTGCGTCATGAGCGGTGAATCGGACGTTACCGAGTTGCGCCCTCACCTCGAAATGATGCTGTTCGAGACGGACGTCGGGTTGGCCTGGGCCGTGCGGATGATTGCATTAGCAGTCGCGGGTCTGGCGTTGATGCTCAACCCACGCGCCCCGGGCATCAGCCTGGTGATCGCCGCCACGGCCGGCGGCATCGCCCTCGCCAGCCTGGCCTGGAGCGGGCATGGCGCCATGGACGAAGGCAGTCGCCGTTATTGGCATTTCGCTACGGACATCCTGCACCTGTTGGTGGCGGGTGTCTGGCTCGGCGCGCTGCTGGCGTTTGCGTTGATGGCGCAACCCCGGACCCTGCAAACCGAAGCGCACATACGGTTGCTGGCTCACGCAGTCAAGCGATTTGAGCTTGTCGGGGCGCTGGTCGTTGTGATCATCGCCGTGACAGGCGTAGTGAACTACCTCTTCATTGTCGGTCCGAAACTCGATGAGGTTTTACTCAGCCACTACGGAATTTTGCTGGCGATCAAAATACTGCTGTTTGCCGGGATGCTGGTGTTGGCGGCGCTGAACCGCTTTCATCTTGGCCCCTTGCTGGAGCGGTCGTTGCGAGAGGGCCAATATCGCGTGGCAGCCCATGCGCTTCGGCGCAGTGTGTGGGTGGAAATGGCCGCGGCGATATTGATTTTGGGGTTGGTGGCGTGGCTGGGTACGTTGAGCCCGGAAGTGGAGTGAGTCATCTTCAGGGGCGTTGATTTTTCACACTGGTGAAAGTTTCACTACACTCCCCTTTCAAAACCACTCCAGCACATAAGCCCGATAACAATGACGAAAATCAAAAGAGCAGTGATGCTCGGCGGCTTGCTCGCACTCTCCCTTGACGCCCAGGCAGAACCTTCGCATCTGGACAGCGTCATGCAACAGGGACAACTGCGCGTCTGCACCACCGGCGACTACAAGCCCTACACCCTCAAAGCCGAGGACGAATACTCCGGCATAGACATCGCCATGGCCCGCTCCCTGGCCGACAGCCTTGGCGTCAAGGTCGAGTGGGTGCCCACCACTTGGAAAACCCTGATGCCCGACATGCTCGCCGGCAAGTGCGACATCGCCATGGGCGGCATCTCGGTCACCCTGGAAAGGCAGAAAAAAGCCTTCTTCAGCAGCATCCTGGACGTCGACGGCAAAATCCCGCTGGTGCGCTGCGAAGACCAGGCGCTGTACCAGACCGTCGAACAGATAAACCAGCCAACGGTTCGCCTGGTCGAACCCGCCGGCGGTACCAACGAAGCCTTCGTCCACGCCTTCCTGCCCAAGGCGCAATTGAAGTTGCACGACAACGTGAGCATCTTTCAGGAACTGCTGGATAAAAAAGCCGACGTGATGATCACCGACGCCTCCGAGGCGCTGTATCAGCAGAAGCTGAAACCGGGCCTGTGCGCGGTCAACCCCACGCACTACATGCAATACGGCGAAAAAGCCTACCTGCTACCCCGCGACGACATCACCTGGAAGCTGTACGTCGATCAGTGGCTGCACCTGTCCAAGGCGACAGGCAACTACCAGAAGATTCTGCGGCAGTGGCTGGCGGTGCCCGGCGCCAAGTAACGATTCGTTTTTTTTGCACAACGAAGGGCGCCCCTAAAGGAGCGCCCTTCTTCATTGCAGAGCGCGCATCAATCGTCGTGCAGCAAACCTGAGCCGTATTCGCCGAAGCTATTGCCGAGCGCACTCCCATGGAAATTCATCTTGTCGGGATTGCTGCTGGTCGGCCCCGGGCCAAACCCGGCCGGCTGCACCGAGTCGGCCGAAAAATCACGATGGGCGCTCACACCCGAACAGGCGCTCAACAACAAAGCACCGGCAAGCAGCGAGACTTTGACGAGGTTTACGATCATTTTTTGATTCCTGCGGGTTGAAGCGAGGGGCATGGCGTTTGGCGGTCATCCTATGCCTCGTCTGTGCCGGTCAACATGAAACTTTGGGGCGTGACAGCGCTGGTTCAGGAATCGTGCGCACCTGGCGATCTCTCACATCCACTACCTTGCGGATCGACATTGTCCAAGGCTCGATTCACCAACAACTCCCCCACCACCGCCAGTTGCTGAATCGACAGCGCCAAACTGCGTGTTGAACCTTCGAGCTTGCAAGCCAGGTCAGTGGTCAAGACGTTCAACGATGCAAGGGTTTCGCAGGCATTACACAAGAGCGTTTCAGTATCGACGTTGGGCAGAATGGTGAAAACATGGCAGACGGGGTCAACGTGATTCGGGTTTCGTAGACGTTTGCTGACCACCCGCTGAGAGTCAACGGATAGTTGAGCAAGATCGAGAGAGTCGGAAGCTATTGCGGTTTCCGGAGGGTCAGGCGTTATCTTTTTCATCGTTATCCTTCCTAGAATTAACCAAAGGAACTGCCAGCATCACTTCCACATGATGGGGTGGCAGCTGTGCGCAGGTGTGGAAGACCGGGGATCTAGGAACCCGGCGCACCCGAAAGTGCCCCGCGCACAGCCGCCATAATTTAACAGCAGACATGAAAAAAGCGCCTGCTAAATCGCCCTGAGGCATGCCCAAACCCCACAAGCACCATTCCTGATAAACTCCTCCACCTCTCAGCCTCACCGATTCCAGATCCCCCATGTCCGTAACCACCGCCACACCCGCCCCGCTCTCCCGCCGTTTCTCCGTCGCGCCCATGATGGATTGGGTGTAGCCATCCGCCGCAGCCCCGGCCCACCTGGCCCATCCCGCTTTATTGCTTCTCCTTGTAGCAACTTTTAAGCGAGCTGTGAGACAGGCCTGTCACGGGCACTACCGGTTTATGGTGTGTCGTTTCAGGGGGAGCTCCCTAGCGGCAGTAAGTCACCCTCTCCCCCTCGACTGCTAAGCTGAATGCTTCAAGGAGGATTCTCAATGCCACACGCTGACCTGCTCCCTTCCCTGCTGTTCAAGATCAATGAAAACCAACTCGCCCTGGAAGCCGCCATCATGGAGCTTACGATTTGGGTCGAGCAGCGGGGAGCCGCGGAGGTCGCCGACAACGTGCGCGGCGCCCTGGAAGCCATCGAAAAAAATGAAGAGTTCATCAGGATGACACTCGCGGTGATGATGACGCCGGATTGATTGCTTTCGATTGCAGCCCTTCACGATAGGCAGCAATGGGCCTAATTCTGTCCGAGCAGAATTACACCGCGATTCTAAAGGGGTAACGTAAGGTTCTCTGGGTCAGTGAAACCGGGCAATTCCTTACTTTGGAATACCTGGTTTAAACCCTGCTTACACGGTCAATGGTACAATGATTGGTACGACCTTCACTCGCCCGTACGCCCTGCCAATCCCTTCTGGGAAAGAATCGTAGGAGCAACCATGGCTCGCTCACACCTTACAGCTGAAAGTGCGACTTCAATCATTGAATCGGCATTCACCCCACTGCGCTGCGTAGCTGAACGCTGGGACTATGGCGAACGCGTGCGATTCCGGGTTTTCGATAGCTCAGATGAGCCTGCATTCACCGTAGAGGAACTACTGAAACGACAGTTTGCTGATTCAAGCAATCTCAAATCGTTGATCGATTCCTGGCGCGCTACCTTGGTGAAACGAGGTTTTGTCCTTGAAAGCTGGGAATTTCCAACTATTCCTACCATTCCAAGCTGATCCAGAACAAATTCACATGCTGCGTTTGTTATGGACTTACGTTAAAAACCGCCAATGGTCAGAGCAATAGTCCAGGCTTAACCTGAATAATCAGATATCGGAATGGGAAGAGTAACGAATGGAAAAGGGAAGTTTCGTTTTGGGGCAAACTGAAGCTCTGGATACAAACGAATCGGAGGAGAAACACTCGATTGAGACCGAGGACGATAGCGTTGAACAGTTTTCGGATAAGCAGTCCTCAATAATTCCTGCCCCAACCGGATCTCTCAGTAAGTCCCTGACGGATTCTATCTCCTCGATAGGACTCCCCCAGACTGGGTTTCTCAGTAAGTCCCTGGCGGATTCTATTTCCTCGATGGGACTTCCTCCGGGCGGGTCTCTCAGTAAGTCTCTGACGGATTCTATCTCCTCAATAGGCCTCACCCAGGCCGGATCTCTCAGTAAGGCTCAGATGGATTCCATTTCCTCGATGGGAATCACCCAGGCCGGATCTCTCAGTAAGGCCCTGACGGATTCCATTTCCTCGATGGGAATCACCCAGGCTGGCTCTCTCAGTAAGGCCCAGATGGATTCCATTTCCTCGATGGGAATCACCCAGGCCGGATCTCTCAGTAAGTCCCTGACGGACTCTATCTCCTCGATAGGACTCACCCAGGCTGGCTCTCTCAGTAAGTCCCTGGCAGATTCTATTTCCTCGATGGGACTCCCTCAGGGCGGGTCTCTCAGTAAAGCCCTGACAGACGCTATCTCCTCAATAGGACTCACCCAGGCTGGATCTCTCAGTAAGGCCCTGACGGATTCCATTTCCTCGATGGGAATCACCCAGACCGGATCTCTCAGTAAGGCCCAGATGGATTCCATTTCCTCGATGGGAATCACCCAGGTAGGGTCTCTCAGTAAGGCCCTGACGGATTCCATTTCCTCGATGGGAATCACCCGGGTAGGCGCACTCAGCAAGGCGATGGCGGCTTCTATTACCTCGTTAAGTGTCAATCCTGCCGGCATACTCAGTACAGTCATGGCAGCGTCTATTTCCACACTGGGGCTAACCCAAGCTGGTGCATTCAACACGGCCATGGCGGCGTCTATTTCCTCACTGGAGCTCATCCAGTCTGGAACACATAGCGAGGCGATGGCGGCGTCTATCTCCTCTCTAGGGCTCGCGCAGGCGGGAAAAGTTAGCAAGGCACTCGAAAATTTAAACGTTGAAGCACTGCTAGATGAACTAAAAGGCCGTGCCGAATTTACAGAGGAAACAAGGCTTGACGCTGGACCATCGACTCAACACACCAATCTAGATCAGCATGCAACACCACACTCCTCTTCAACAACAGAAGAACCAAGCAAAAAAACCAAATCCGTCGACCTCTCCTGCATTCCGACTTGGTTCTTATTATTCTGGCTACACTTTCTTTTAAGTTCGGTAGATTTTGCTACCAATTGGGAATCACTCCGGCAAGGAATTGTGGATATTAATGCTCGCGTTCCGCAGACCGAGTCCTTTCATGACATTCGAAACTTCATCCGCATCGAGCTTTCTGGAAAACCAGGAGACATACGATTAGTAAAAGGTTCAAATGTTAACTTGCGCGAAGACCCAAGCATGAATTCAGAAGTAATCTTACAGCTCCCAGAAAATGCCGTAGTGGCAGTTCTCGGAAAAGAAGATCGCACATGGCTATTGGTTTCGTACGAACACGAAGGTTATGTTTTAGATGGATATGTATCCACCAAGTTTCTAAAAAAAGTCAGAAGGTATTGATCACAGATACGAACTTCCATCGCCGCTCTGTGGGCAGTGCCGGGGCTAGGGACGTTCGCCAATCCCTAGCAAGCTATATAATTGAGTATCACCACCAGCAGTTATGGGACTGGAAGCCACATGGGAAACCTAACATCTGATCGGCTCAAACCTGACGCAATCTACTCAAGGAACGATCTCAAGCAGCTTTTCGACATCAAAGACGCCACTCTCAAAAATGGCATTTTTCAACCCAAGGGATATGACTCGGTTTGGCTATTTTTGACCGAGGAAAAGCCACGCGAGCAGACTCAATACGTTGACACCCTAACGGGCGATGTTCTGGGTATGCAGGGGCAAAAAGAAAGGCGAACAGACCACCTAATTCTTGAGCACAAGGAACGTGGACTGGAACTACTAGTTTTCTATCGCCGGAATAAACTCGAATATCCGGCCTATGGTTTCCGCTATCAGGGAGCTTTCTTTTATGAAAGCCATTCGAACTTGGACTCAAAAGCCACATCCTTCATTTTAAGACGCGAAGGTACCGAGAGCGTAGATACCAGTCTGAAGGAAATTGAGCGAAAGGAAGATGCCCTGGGTGCATTTGACCCCTCTGACTCCAAGGACGCACGCGAGCGGACTCTCACCTCTATTGTTCGGCGACGCGGCCAAACTCGATTCAGGAAAATTCTGCTGAGAGCTTACGAGGGGCGTTGCGCCGTGACGAAATGCGAGATCGAGCCAATACTTGAGGCTGCTCATATCCACCCCTACCTAGGTGACCAAACGGACGTGGTCTCCAACGGCTTGCTACTTCGAGCAGATATTCACACCTTGTTCGATTTTGGGATGCTCTGGATAGAGCCAGAAAGTTTGGCGATTCGAATTTCTGATCGACTGAAATACAGCGAGTACTCTTCGCTGGAAGGGCAACTTTTGATCCTTCCTAAAAACGTGTCAGACCACCCAAGCCAGGCTGCTCTAACGTTCAGGAAAAATTTAAATTAGGTTTGGCTGTAGGGATGTAACCTCAAATAGGCAACAGTTCAAATCTCTTGACTAAAACTCTAAAACACTTAAGAATTTTTGGAATCATTATGGACATAACAAAACAGAAAGAAGAATGCGAAACAAAAGCCAAAGAGCTGCTCTCAACTTACTTCAACAATGGAATTATACGCGAGCAAACCCTTCAAGAGTTCACTGAAAAATGTCAAACCCTAATGTCTTCTTACCCAAATTATTCCTCAATGAATGCAGCAACAGGGAATTATATTTTTAACAAAACAAAATTCGATCAACCTTTAGTCATTAAAAACCCTTCCGCTAGCAAATTAATATCGTTATTCACTTCAAGTAATAACGCACGATTTTCCGATTTCAACGACCTCAAAAACACTTACATCATCGCTCTTCAGCAAAAAATAGATGAGAAACTTTCCCAGTCTATATCCCTGTATGCTTTTCACATGCTGTTCATGGGGAAAATAATAATTAGCGGTGCAGAAATGAAAGGTATTTCAGATGCGACCGCCTACATGGCTTTCAAATACAGGCAGAGCTTACTTGGCGAATTTACCAAAGAACGTTGGCAATAATCTACGCCCCTGTAATCGGACAATTCCTCGTTATCAGTTTCCCAAGCTGATAACGAGGGTTCGATTCCCTTCACCGCTCCACTATTTTCAAGGCCTCCAGCCTTCCCCGCTTCAACTTGGTGTCTGTTAAGGTGTCTGTTTCTGATTTTCTCAGATTCCAGACAAGCAAAAACAGACACCAGCGCCTCTACGATCATCAGCACGCTTTAGACTATATCTCCTGTCCCGCCGACGGATCACCCCAGCACTATTTCCACACCACCTTCCCCAGTTGATCACGCCCGGTTGTATAGATCTCCCGCACTGCCGGGACTGGTCCCGTTTTCGCGTGACGCACTATCCTCGGTCTCTCTCTCATGCTCTACTGTACAAATAAACAGTACGCAGAGACTCATGTGATGCCCGGAAAAATCATCGACCTGCAGCAGATCAGAGCATTGAAGGAGCTGGGAATCGAATGGGGAGCTGGCTTTTCAATAAATGACCTGCCGCTAGCCTTCTCGCCAGACCACTGCGCGATTGCACGCGCCATGCTGGATTGGTCAATAGAGGCACTCGCATTCCGGTCTGGCGTTTCAGTTCGGGCAATTAGAGACCTTGAAGAAAACAGGCGACCATTACGCCAGGTCACGATGCAAGCCTTGTCCTTCGCTTTAGAAGCGGAGGGCCTGGTGTTTCTGCCAGGACTGAAACCCATGCGCGGGCATAACTGCCGAGGTAGTACCCAAGATCCCAGGACGCGCGACGATTTTCATCTGATCGAATAGCTGTCTTTTGCCGTTTATTGGACGCCTCCCCCTCTGTGGATCAGTACACTGCTTGTGGTCGCCAAAAGCGGAGTTTTCTAGCAACGAGTCCGGTGTACAGCAGTATGATACGGCTCACGTTTTGCCATGAACCAAACCAATAAACCAAGGAAGATATCGCCATATGGCCAACGAGCCGCTTCGCCAAGCAAAGGCAGAATTATGGTCAGCATCTCGAGCAATTGATGCTATGACTGCCGCCACTAAAATGGACGAGTTTGAGGCAGAATGGCGCGAGTTTTTGTCCTGCCTAGAGAAGGTATGGACCAAAACCGAACGAACATGTGCACCGCATCAGGCTCAGTTTCAACCCTGGCAAGGAAAATTTCATGCATTGCGAAGAAAAGACATGCTGCTCCGTTATTTGAAACATGCTCGCGATGCCGACAATCACACCATCCAAGATCTTGCCAAACTGGAGCCCGGTTACACTGTCTACGATTTTGTAGGGTCCAGAGGTGGGTACATTGAGCATCTGCACCTGGACGCGAAGGAGGGTTTGGTTGCCTACAAAGGGGATCCCATTACAGCAACGGTAATTCCACCACGCCCCGTGGCGATAGCCGTTGAAACCTGCGGACAACGATACAACCCTCCTACGATGCATTTAGGAAAAGCCGTTGATGACCTCAGCCCCATAAATTTAGCAAAATTAGGGTTCAGTTTTTATTCGGATTTCGTTCATCAGGTCGAGGAAAAATTCTTTCCTAGGGAGCGATAAAAGCCCTTGAAACTGAATCCACTTAGAAAACAAAAATAGCAGAATATTCACACTACCGAGCTTGAGGTTATTTTATGGAAAGAAAATATCAAGTTTTTATTGGATCAACATATACCGACCTAATAGACGAAAGACAGGAAATCTTTCAGTTACTTTTACGAAATGATTTCATTCCAGCAGGAATGGAAAATTTTGTGGCATCTTCTAAAAATCAATTAGACCTTATCAGACCAATTATTGACGCTAGCGACATTTACCTTTTAGTGATAGCAGCAAGATATGGAAGTCTCTCACCAAGCGGCATAAGCTATACAGAGGAAGAATATAACTACGCCCTCAGCCAAGGAAAACCTGTACTCGCATTTATACACGAGACCCCAAGAAACCTCCCGCAAAAAAATTGCGAAACTGATCCAGAAAAAATCGACCTACTACAAAAGTTTAAAATTAAAATTCTGGACATTCAGCACTGCAACATGTGGAACAATCTACATGAGCTGACTATGAAAATTACTGCTTCACTTCATCAGGCAAAAAATGACGAAGGACTACTTGGCTGGGTGAGGGGCAACTCGGAGCTTACCCCAAAAGGGCAAATACTATTAAACCAAGCGCGGCAAAAAACCATTGAACTTGGTATCGAAGCTAAACAAGCTCGAGAAGATTCTCAACGATTAGAATCTTCAGTGCTGGCACTATTTAATGAAGCTTTGAAACCTGCTACTCCCTCTGAATACGATGCTTGGGAAGCGGGGGCAATTAAGCAAGGCCAACCTAAAAAGCTAATAGGTCATACTGCGCATCTCGGCGAGATAAAAATTGCCCATAAGGACTTCGTATTGCCAGTGATGTACGGGTCAAAAGCACCGACTATCATTATTCAACCGAATGTAAAAGTTTACAAAACCGACATAGGTCACAGCACCCTACTATACATGGATGAATTTAGAGTAGAAGGTGCAATCGCAGAGATATACTCAGACAGACGAGTAGAGTAATTTCAGGGCTTTAGGCTCCCACATTGGGAGCCCTATTCCATTAGCCCAAGTGCAAGCCTGCGTTCAAGCCTCACCTAGTGACCTTATTGAGCGCCCCGGGCCTCCTCGATCCTGATTTTGCTTCGACTGCTCACTTCTCATCCGAAACGAAAAGGCGATGGAAGCGGCCAAGTTTAGTAACTAAAACAGCCCTCCCAAAGAGGCCGGGGCCCAGTTCATAATCACCAGCTCTCCGCTGACTTCGGCCCTTCCTTGCCGCTGGTTGGTGGTGCTGTAACGAATATCCAGCGTCTCAAAGTGGAAGCCCTCGAACACCCGCCGAATATCTGGGTGATCGTTAATGCTAACCATCACCTTGCCTTTGCAGCGACGCATGAAATCAGACATGCGCTCGTAGTTCTCGAACGGAAAGTCCACCCCATAGCCGGCGGTCTGCCAGTACGGCGGATCCATGTAATGGAAGGTGTGCGCACGGTCGTAGCGTTCTGCGCAATCCAGCCAGGGAAGGTTTTCGACATAGGTGCCGGATAGGCGCTGCCAGGCGGCCGAGAGGTTTTCCTCGATTCGTAGCAGATTGATGGCCGGGCCGGTGGTGGCGGTACCGAACGTCTGCCCGGTGACCTTGCCCGCGAAGGCATGGTGCTGCAGGTAAAAAAATCTTGCGGCGCGCTGGATGTCGGTGAGGGTTTCGGGGCGGGTCATCTTCTGCCATTCGAACACCTGGCGCGAACTGAGCGCCCATTTGAATTGGCGCACGAACTCTTCAAGGTGATTCTGCACGACGCGATACAGCGTCACCAGGTCGCCATTGATGTCGTTGAGGACTTCAACGGGCGCAGCTTGGGGCCGCATGAAGTACAGCGCGGCACCGCCGGCAAAGACTTCGACGTAGCACTCGTGAGGCGGAAAGAGCGGAATGAGGCGGTCGGCCAGACGGCGTTTGCCGCCCATCCAAGGGATGATGGGAGTAGACATAAATAGCAAGACCTTTACTGTATGGATAAACAGGTGCTAGGCTCGCCGCGCTTCGTGCACGGAGTAAGAGCCTTGGCTGGACTTGCAGGGACGATCTGCAGGGACGGCGGCCGGGCTGGATGTTGACGCATCCAGACCGGTCGCTCTTTTCACTTCGGTGTTGAGATTTCTTTGGCGTACGCCTGACAGGCCGCGAGGGCGATCAGTCCTTGGTCACCGGCATCGGTGATGCCGATAATTCGTTGAGCATGCGCTGGGTCAAGTTGTGCTCTTGTGGGGCCATGAACCACGCCGCCGGTGGCGGTGGTGGCTGACATTGCGCAGCCGCTGGCTGAATCGGTGGCGTCGAGTAGGACTGACAGGCGCAGATCAGCAGTGGCAAGACGGTCGCGCAGGCGACCTTGATCACGTTGGGCATCGCTCAGGGCTCGGTAGTGGGTTTGTTCACTGGCGGAAAGCCGCTGCTCCAGGGTCAGACGTTTGTCTTGTTCAACGCGCTGTTGCGCGGCTGCGGCCAAGGTCAGTTGGTTGAGAGTGTCGGTGTGCAGACGGACTTGTTGCTCCAGCTGTTGACCGTAACGCCAGTCCTGCACCTGCCAAGCTAATGCGGCAGAGCCACCGCCCACTACGGCCAGCAGCCCACTGATGGCCAGCACTCGATACGGCGCCGGGATCAGGTCGACGAGACGCATAACACCGCCCTCGCCCGCTCCCACAGCTGCAGTCGATCCGCCAGGCCATTGAGGCCGCCATTGATCTTGCGGGTGATCGCCTCGAACTCGCCCCGATCCGCCAGCACGTTCAGTTCACGTATCCACCAGAACCACGCGGCTGACTCGGCCGCCCATTGCGGCAGCTCGAGCAGCTCAGGGGTGCGCAGCAATCGCTCGTCGCCGAACAGCGCCAGGCTGCAGCGTAGGTAGTTGCTGTGGCCGGTGATCTGGATCAGGCCGCGACCGCGATAGCGCTGGCCATCACCATCTGCTTCCGGGGTGTTGCCCAGCTTCATGGCCAAATTGCCGGTGTCGTATTTGCCCAGGTACTGGTCACCACCCAGTTCACGTACGTACTGCAGTTGGCCGGATTCGTGCCCGACCTGCGCGAGGAACGCGGCCTGGCGTTTCGGCGTGTTGATTTGCCGGTGGACCATGGCGGCATTTAGCGCGGATACAAAAACGCCCGCTTGGCGGCGGGCGTTGGGCATGATGCGTTGGAGTTGTTGCTCAGTTAGTGGCATTCGCTTGCTCCTATTTCTGGGACGGAAGACGGCGCTATTGATTCAGCTGCACCACCTTCAGGTCTTGCGGTTGTTTTTTCTTCTTGCCCTTGGCCTTGGCTTTACCCTGTTTGCCGCCGTTGCACTCCACGGTGGTCGACCATCCGGATTGGGTGTAAACCTGTTCGACCGAATCCGTCAGGTACTCACCGTCTAGCCCGTCCTTGAAGCCCTGGGCATTGATCGATCGCTCGGCGAAAATGTCCGTGCGCCCGGGCATCTCCAGACGCACACCGGCACCGGAGCGATTGAATGCGGCCAAGCGGGCCTTGGCCGCCGCTTCGGCAGCGGTTTTGTTGGGGTAGATATGCCGGTCGGTGTGCACCGCTGGGAGGCCGTCGGGTACGTCGTCGTTGTCCAGGGAAACCACCACCAGCTTCCCGTTTTTCTTGTCCTGATGTTTGGTCGCCACGGCCTTGTGCGCATTGCGATCCCCCAACCGAAACTGCCAGCGGCTGACATCGCTGCGCGTCAGGGTGATGGCGCCGAAGGCCTTGCCGCTCGCGCTCTGCCCGCCTTGGCGTGGCATCACCAGCAGCTTGCCCTCAGCCACCTTGGCCGTGCAGTCGTACTGCTTGGCCAGACGAGTGAGAAAGTTAAAATCGGACTCGTTGAGCTGATCTGCCCGGACCACCTTGGTCGACACCGGACACCCCGGCTGCCAGCCGTTGCGTGCAGCAATGTCGGTCACGACGGTCGACAGCGGTACGTTTTCCCAACTACCACTGCGGATGGTCTTGCCAGTGCCGCGCATGTCACTGGCCTTGCCCTTGATCACTAACGTGTCCGGCGGTCCCGAGGCCTCGACCTCATCAACGACGTAGCGGCCCATGCGGGCCAGCGCCGTTTCGGCGTAGCCGAGGTAGACCTCGATGGCGCTGCCGCGTGACGGCAAGGTCACCTGGCCATCGCGATCATCGATGCGCAATTCAAACTCGTCGGATTCCATCCCAGGCTTGTCCACGGTGCGCAGCTGGATCAGCCGATCATTGATCAAGGCCGTAATGTCGGCTCCATTGGCGACGATGCGAAACCTAGGGGTCATGGAATTTTTCCAAAAAAAAACCCGCACAAGGCGGGTATGAAAGTAAGGAGCTTGAGTTATCAAGCGACACGAGTGTAGACCATCAATCCCATAGCGTGACCTGTTCCTGTACCGGCGTCGCCAGATCCGGCAGCGTGATAACCACGCCGGCTCGATAGGGTTGCGGCTCTTCGGCCAGACCCTGATTGGCATCCAGCACCGCTTCCACACTGCCCACCAGGTGGCCATAAAAGTCATGGCAGATGGTGTCCAGAAGATCCCCATCAGACGTTCTGCATGTCGTCGCCATAGCGCCCAAACTCCAGAGTGAACCCTTGTTTACGCGGAATCCCGCCGTGCATCAGCGCGCCCTGTTCTTCCGTGATGCTCTTCAGGCACCAAGTGCCCATGACATCGCCGTAACCTGTGGTCAGGGTCAACGGCTTCAGTTGAGCGCCAATGCTGCGCAGGGTATCGAGCTGCTTCAGTCCCCCCTTGAAGCCCGGATAAATCGTGCCCTTCAGGGTGATTTTCTCTTCACCGACCCCTACCGCCTGTTGCGCTGGCCGACGCGACAGGCGCTCTTGCGAGGCCCAGCGAAACTCGGTCGAGCGCGACAGTTCATCGAAGGCCGCCGTGTCCAGGTTGAAGTAGTACGGTTGCGCCTTGGGATCCTGCGGCTGAATGATCAGCAGGTGCGGAAACGGCTTCACCGCCTCCGGCGCCGGCGTGCCATCGGTAGCGAACGCACTGGTGGGCACAATGTTGGCCAGCGACGGGCTGACCTTGCCGGCGATCTTGTTGATCGCTGTCGCCGCCTTGCCCGCCTGTTCCTTTAACGTCCCCAAGCGCTCCTGCACTTCGGCGGCGGCCCGGGTGGCCCTGCCGTAGGTGGCCACTACCTGCCCGACCTTGGCTTGCGCCGCATTCACGCCGCGCATAACCCGTTGCAGCTTGGCACCGATTGCCGGCCCCACGAACGGGATGCTTTCCAGCTCGGACGCGGCGCCGGTAATCTCCCGGATCGCTCCATTGACCGGGCCGAGCATGCCGTCCGCACTGCGGCGTCCGGACTCCCCGGCGTCGACCAGGTACTTGAGGCCAGCCTGCAATTGTTCCATGTAAGCCATGGGCTCTCCTTACAAGTGGGGTTCATCGAACAACTGGCTCGACGCGTTTTGCTTCGCAGCGTCGGCCATCATTCGCTGCATGTGCGGCATCAGGTCTTGAGCCAAGCGCTGCGGATCCTTGACGTCGCCTTGCACGGTGACCGGCATGCTCAGGGAGTACTGGAACTGCTGATCCACTTTGGTGGGTGCCGGCTTCTCTGGCGCTTTGGGTTGGATCGCCGCCGCCGTCGGCTTAACCGGTGCCGGTGTCGCCAATGCGCGGGCGACATCACCCAAAGCTGGGCTGGAGGGTGCGGAACTGGCCGCCATTAGCAGCGCGCCGGGCTCGTTCGCTCCGTTGAAAGATCGTCCCATGCTGGCCAAGCTGGGCACCACCGGCCCCGGTCGAGGCGCCATCAACAACGGTGTTACCGGTGTTGCTGGCTTTTCTTCTTCGCCACCAAGCCATGACTTGCCCACGGCCCCGCCCAGCGCCGTACCGCCCATACTGCCCAGATACGCACCGACCATACCGCCAATCGCGGTACCAATGATGGGCACCACCGAACCGATGGCCGCTCCAGCAGCGGCACCGGCCATGGTGCCTGCCAGAGACCCCGCTGCCGCACCGTAACCCTCGGCTTTTTCATCTTTCGTCTCGGCATTCAGGTAAGTGTCGACAGCCATGCTTCCGGCCTCCAACAGCGAACCGCCCGGGATCACTTTGCCCACCTTGCCGACCTTCCCCACCGTTTCCGCTACAGCGGCCACCTTGGCCATCACTCCACCAGTTGGCGGCAGCGATACGGGTGGACGCGGCACGGGAACAGCTGGCCGAGGCAACGGCACCGGCGTCTTGGGCACAGGCATCGGCGGTCGTGGTACCGGTGTCGCTGATCGAGGCCCAGCTACCGGTGGGCGTGACGGACCTCTCGGTCGTGGCGGTGTGGCAACCCGACGCCGCCTCGAGGAGTTTCGAGGAGTCCCTCGACCCTGAGGCCGACTCTCCAACGGTCCACCGCCACCCAGGGCTGCCGCATTTACCACAAACACCTTCCTGACGCTGCCGTCCTCCAGACCGGCTTGCACCTCACTACCGCCAGCGGTTTCTTTGGCGAGCGACACCACCTTGAGCCCGGTCGCCACCAGATCTAAACCACCGGCTTTCTTGCCCTCCTGGCCGTCAGCGGTTTCGCTGGCCTCGGACGAACCCTTGAGGTCCGCGAAAGCCTTGAGCCCCGTCTCAACCAATGCCAAGGCCTTACCCGTCTTGCCCTTGGGCTCCGCCCCCGTGCCTACACGGTCCCCTTCTAACGAGTTGGTGACAAAGACCTTCTGCACCTCGCCGGATTTGCCTTTGCCCAATGTTCCGCGCGCCAGGTTGAGCAGTCCTTTGCCGATCTTGAACGAGCTGACAGCCGTCTGCAGCGCGAGCAAACCACCCCCGACCGCCGCAATACCCGTGACCACTCCGGGCGAGCTGTCCGCCAGCGCGCTGATGCCCTTGGTCACTTTGGTCAGTGCTTCCGCCACGGTATCCGTCACCGGACGCAAGGCGTCGCCAACGCTACGCATGGCATCGTCCATCGACTGCGCCATTTCCGCCCACTTCTGCGACGACGATTCACGCCGCTCGGCGAGGTTTTTATCGAGGATGCCCGAGGCTTCGCGCGAGTCGTTTTTCAGCTGGCTGTACAGCGCCTTGTTCTGCAGGTAGGCCGAAAGCGCGGCCTTGACTTGCATGTCGGCGAACAGGTCGCCGGTTCGCAAGGCCTCCTCCAGTGACGCCATCATGGCCTTGGCCTTTTCCGGATCCGCCTCCTGGCTGATCTTCGACGTGGCTTCGGCCATCAATGCCGCCCTTTTCGGGTCGGTCGCCTGGATGTACTTCTGCGCCAACGCCATGCTCGACTCCAGCGTCGACATGCCGTTCTGCAAACCGGTCTGCATCGAGCCCTTGTAGTCGATGCCAGCCTTTTTGTACGCCTCCACGGTGTCGGTCGAACCGATCTTGCCCATCCAGTTTTTGAGGTTGTTTGCCGCCTCGTCGGCACCGCCGGCGGTTTTCATCTGCACCTGCAGCATGGCGCCCAGCTGCGTTACCGCGTCCATGCCGGTGATGTTCAAGTTGCCCATGTTCGACAGCAGCTCAGGGAACCAGCGGGCCATGTCGACCGCCTCGAAGCTGCCGGCCTGACCCTGAAAGGCAATGGCCTCGAGCGCCTGCTGCATCTGTTTGGCATCGGTGATCTTGGCGTTTTGCCCCAGCGCATTGATCATCTTCGCCGTGTCGGCGCCATTCGAGCCCTGGCCCACGGCAAACTTGGCCGCGACCGGTGCATACTCCAGCGCCTTGGTCAGGTCCATACCGGCCCCGACCAACTGGTTGACCACGTCGGCGACGTCATTGCGCGCCATGCCAGTGTCGCGCGAAGTCTCGATGATCTTCTGCGACACCTGCTTTTCTTTCGGATCGTTGGCAATCCCGGCCTTGATCGCGATGTCACGGACAATGGCCCCAAAGTCGGCGCTGACCTTAGTCGCAATGCCCACCGTCGCCACCCCGGCGACGGCCTGACCGACCGTGCTTTTCATCCCGGCCTTGCCGGCATCGATCTGCTGGTAACCCTTGGCCTTGAGCTCCGCCCTGTTCGCGGTCTGGCCAAGCGAGCGGTACGCCTTGTCCAGCCGACCGACCTCGACCCCCTGTTTTTTCAGGCTGTCGAGGTTGGAATTCAAGCGACCCAGCAGCTTGGACGCCCCAGCGGCGCCGCTGTCGTGGGCCTTTTTCCATTCATCGCGCAGGCGAATGGTGTCGCCAATGGTGCGCTGTAGCACCCGCGCCTTGTTGCCTTCCGCTTCCAGGCGCTTGATGCGCCCGGTGACCTCATTGAACGCGGCGCCGACCGTAGGACTGACGGCCCCGCCGATCACCAACCCGAGGGAGAGTTTGTTCGCCATGTCATGGCTCCCCTGTGCAGAGCATTACCGGAAGCGGCTCAATCCGTGAGCCACCACACCATCTCGGAGAACGGCATCGACTGAATCTCGGCGGCGGAAAATCCGGTGTCCGCCGCGAGACGCTTCGCCACCATCTTCATCACCCCCGGATCAAACCCCGTCGTCTTGCTCCAGGCGAAAATAGCCGGCCTGCAGACGGTTGTAGTCCACCACTTTCAGGCCCTCCAGATCGGCGATCGCCGCGCCGGCCAACTCCGCAAACAGCACCAGTTCGCGCTGCTCGTCGTCACCGCCTGCCGCCCGGTCCGCGGCCCGCACTTCGCGCACCGTGGGCGAGCGCAGGGTCAGTTTGTCGATCTGTACGCCGTTGACCTCGCTCGGGCGCGACAGGCTGACCACGGCGTTTTCGGCGGTCACAGACAACCAGGCTGGGAGCGATTTCGAATAGTCGACGTGCGGCACTAGGTTCGAATAGGCTGCCTGCAGGCGGCGATAGTCCACCACCTTCAGGCCTTCAAGATCCTTGAGGCCCGCCTCGGCCAGGCTGGCGAACAGCTGCAGTTCTCGAAGCTCGTCATCATCACCGGCAGCACGGTCGGCGGCGCGGACTTCGCGCACCAGCGGCGCACGCAGCACCAACGTATCGACCTTCACGCCATTGACCTCGCTCGGTCGCGAGAGGGTAATCACCGCGCTGTCAATGTTGATCAGTAGCCAGGCCGGCAGCTTGTTTGCAGTTTGCATGGTCATCCGGTTCTATTCCCTTAGAGGCCGAGTGCAGCGCGCACTTCGGCGAGTTGGTCTACACCGTCGATCACCTGAATACCGGCGATCATGTCGATTTCGTACATCACGCGGCCGTCGATTTCGAGCTTGTAGTACACCGGTGCGATCGCGTGTTTGATCTCCGCCGGATCACCGGCTTTCCAGTCACCGAGGTCGACCTCTTTCAGCAGCCCGCGCAAGGTGGCCACCACCGCCGTGACGGCCCCCTTGTGGCCACGGAACGCGCCACGGAACGACGCGTTGAACGCCGAACCATCGGCCAGACCGAAGTTCTTGAGCGACTCGCGACGCACGCCCTTGGTGACAAAGGTCGCTTCCATCTTTTCCAGGCCCTGGGCCATCTCGATGGAACCGGCCATGCCGCCGGCTCGGTACTCGTCGGTTTTCACCGTCAGCTTGGGTAGAGTCAGGCTCGGCACGTCGCCGGCAAAGTTGACGCCGTCGACGAACAGGTTGGTGTTAAACAAGGTTTGAGGAATCATCTAGCGCTCCTTAAGCGTCGAGGACTTCGGTCAGCCACTGGTTGGTGACTTCGATCAGGAAGTTCGGGTTTTCCGCCGGCGGCACGTCGGTGAAGCGAATGCGCCAATACACCTTGCCCTGCTCGATCTGGCTGGCGGTGTTGAGTTCGGTGTCGGCGAACACTTCAAAGTTGATGATTGCGCCGGCGTTTTTTTGATCGCGCATGAACGCGTCCAGGCCTTCGGTCACTTCCTTGACGTAGGTCTTGGTGATCGAGCGGTCGACCGCCCATTTGTGCCCCGCCTGGATCGCATCCATCAGGATGTCGCAGGTGCGTACACGGGTGACGAACGACCATTTCGGGTCGCTGGAAAGCGTGCGATTGCCCCACAAGCGATAACCACCGTCGCGAATGATCGTGGCGATGAACGCGTTGTTCAGCAGGTTGGCCCGGCAGGTTTCGTCGCCGTCGAGGTACTCGATCGGGCGCACGGTGCCGGTGATGCCAACAAACTCTTTGTTCGACGGCGACGCCCAATAGCCATAGTTGGCATCGGTCCAGGCAAACAAGCCCGCGACCCAGGCCGAGCCCGGGGCATCCACTGTCGCACTCATCACGGTGTCCCAGGTCTGCACCCCCGGGTCGACCATGTAAATGCGCTTGCTGCCGAAGTTCTCGGCATATTCCATCGCTGCTTCGTCGGTGGTGTTCGGGCCGTCGACAATGGCGATCGCGCGCAGCTTACCGGCCAGGGCATCCATGGCGGTCGCCACCACCTGAGTGGAGGAATGCCCCGGGGCGATCAACAGTTTCGGCTGGGCGTTGTGCTTGCTCTTGCCGTCCAGCAGCGCTTGCAGTCCGGTACGCTGGCCGGACGCCAGAACGCCACCGATGATGGCCGAGGTTTGCAGCGCCTCGTCTTCAAGCTTGGCCACGCCCACCGCGACGATCACCGCCTTGGCGCGCACGTAGATGGCCGCTGCCGCCTTGGCGATCGCCGAGCCCGCACCGAACGCGGCAATGGCTTCGCGCTCAGACGTGAGCAATACCAGCTCGCCGGGCTGGGCCGTGGCGGTCGGGCCCGGGGTGAAGGTGTCGCACAGGCCGATGATCGAGGACGACGGCAGCGAAATGGTGCGCGCCCCCGTTTCGATCAGCGAAGTCGTGACGCCGTGAAAAAAAGAACCACTCATAGTCAATCTCCAGAAACGAAAAAGCCCCGCATGCGCGAGGCTGTGAGGGGTGATCGGGTTACGCGTAACGGAAAAGAAAACGCCCCGTCAGTGCGGGGCGTTTATTGGGTTTGCTCGGCCAACCATGGCGGGGCGATC
This sequence comes from Pseudomonas sp. EU05-FHT14B02, assembly GCF_058791055.1. Classification (NCBI taxonomy): domain Bacteria; kingdom Pseudomonadati; phylum Pseudomonadota; class Gammaproteobacteria; order Pseudomonadales; family Pseudomonadaceae; genus Pseudomonas; species Pseudomonas sp. EU05-FHT14B02. The sequence goes on from NZ_JBYTDD010000012.1 coordinate 128,706, forward strand.
GGGCGGTGATCCACCAGGGGAAACTCCGCACCTTGCGGCCAATCGCGCAACTGCCGGCGGTAAACCTGCAAGGCAGTGTATTGCTCAGCCGCGAGGGTGGTTGACAGGCCGCTTTCCACTTCGTCGCGGTGACGCGAGACAACGCCGTCAGACAACGACAACTGCAAGTCTCGCCAGATCCGCTCGGCGCTCTCTTGCTCGGCCAGCGTCGCGACCAGGGGCGCCGCCAACAGCGGCGAACCGTGTTCATCCACCGCAATGCGCTGGCCGGCGGCTTGCCCTTCCAGCAAAGCGCGGTGCGCTTCCAGGGTTATTGTTACCCCGCCGTTGTCACTGCCCAGGAACAGAAAGCGCTGGTCTTCGTCGATCCACTTGGCCCAGATCATCGGTTCAGGGGGCGCCACCAGCACCGGGGCGCCATGCTCATCGGCCACGATGATCATCCCGGCGCTGAGCCCGTGCATCAGTGCCGCATAGTCGGCCTCACTGATTTCATTGCCGCCGTTGTCGACCTCCGCGAACACAAAGGCCTGATCTTCATCCGACCACTTAACCCATACCGTCATGCTGAGGTTCCTTTTGCAACGTAGTGACAGACCAGCCCGCCAATATTGCAGCGGCCGTTAAACCCCGATGGCGTCGGCGAGTCGGCCCACGCCGAGGTGGTGGTTGTCGAGGCATTCATCGCCGTGACAATGACTTCATCCACCCGCCCGAAACCTTGCGGGAAGGTCACCGGCATCGCCGCACCTGGGGTGACGTTGGAGGTGAATGTGCCCCGGCACTCTTGCTGGCCGTTGGGCAGTTTCTGATAACCGCTGACCGCGTTAGACCCGGCGAACATGGCGGAATAACGCGCCGCGATCGTGCCGCCGATCAGGCGCCACTGACCACCGAGGCGGAGAAATTCGGCGGTGTCACCCTGCACGAGCGCGATGTTGCCGACCACGCCGCTCAGCGTGTTGAGCGTATCGCCCGCCCCGGGCGCCACCGTGACCAACCCCGTCCCGGCATTCGCGACGGTGATAATCGCCGCAGCCGTCGCGGGAATGGTGCTGGTCGCCGGCAGCGTACAGCCCACCTGGGCCGCGCTGGAAAAGCTGGTCAGGCCGCCCACCTCGCTCAACGTCAGCACGGTGTTGGCCGTGACCGCGAGGTAACTGGAATATTGCAGGCCCTGGCGCCGCGCATATTCCGAAGTGATAAAGGTCTTGGTGTTGTCGAATTGCGGCGGCGTATTCCAGTTCGGCCCGGACATGATGCCGGCGTATTTCAGCGCGACCGTGCCGCCGATCAAGCGCCACAGGTTACCAATGCGAATAAACTCTGCGGTGTCCCCCAGGGCCAGCGAAATGTTGCCGACATAGTTGATCGCATCAATCTGCTCCGCCGGGTCACAGGTGACGGTGAGCGTGCCCAGGCCGCAGACAACACCCACAGTCGCCCCGCGCGGAATGGTGCCACCGCCCACCGGTAGCGTAGCCACCATCGCCCCACCACTGGCAAAGGCGGCCACCTTGCCGATGTCCGCGAAGGTCAAGACCGCTGACGCCGAGTAGTTGGTGTAGTCGCCGTATTCAAGCCCCATGCGCTTCAAGAACGCCGAGGTGACTAGCCGTAGCGAAGCATCGAATTGCGCCGGCGTGTTCCCCGTAGGGTTGATCAAGGCCGGCGCGTTGATCGGGGCAAAGCCTTGCGTCACGTTCTGAAAGGTCAGCGCCGTGGTGCCGACCACAATCGCGCCATCGGTGGTCAACTGCCAACGGGTGTCGGCTTGCGTGGCGCCCTGCTCGACCGACGTCAACAGCTCCGAAGTGACTTCGGCGTTGCTGTCGGCATCCGCCGCCCGCGCCCACGCCAGCGACGACGCCAGCCAAAGGCCATTGTCCTTGGCCACGACTTGGTTTTTCACCAGCACGCGATCACCGGCCGCCAGGGCCACGCCATCTATGGTCTGAAGCCCGGCCAGCACGATGTTGGCCGTGGTGGCCACGCGCACCGATTGCTTGCTGTCGAGCTTATTCAGCTCTTCAATGATCCGCGTATCAACGTATTCGCGGGTCGCCAACACCACGGCCGGGTCAATCTTCAGCGTGATGTTTCCGGTGCTGCCCACAATGAAATTCATCCGCACCACTTGCGTGCGGCCAGAGCCTTGCGACAGTACCGGCTTGAAGCTCGGCGCACAGTTGGCCACCGCGACCAGATCGCCGTGCGCGTCGTAGAGGCCGATTTCGCGAATCCACCACCCCCCCTCATCGGCCGGAATGACCTGCTCGGCGATGATTACCGCCGCGTTGTTCGGGTCGACCTTCACCTGATTAAGCGGCCGGCGCCGGCGCTCATTGATCAGGCTGGTTTGCGCCGCGCTGGGCACCGGGTCGGTGCCGTTGGCATCCCCCACGCCCATTTGAGCAAACGTCCAGGCAACGCCGAGCGCGTCGGCGTTCGCCTGCTTGGCCATCCCCACATTCGTGAGGGTGGCGAAAAACTGCGAATTCGCATCAATCATAATAAACGTCCAGGGTGTCTATGGAGTGTTCGCGGCCAACCACGCCGAGGGTGCCGCTGACCTCGATGTCACGCATCACCGGTGGGTAAACGTCGATTTCGTCGCCTTCGTAAACGCTGACCGCGACGTTCAAAACGCCTTGGCTTTCCAGGCTGATCGCCAAGTTCGTCAGATGCCGCGTCACCGGCTTGGCGTCGTCGATCAGGCGCTCTAGCTCCTGATACATTTCCTCGGTAATCCCGGTGTCCAGCACGCCGACCTTGAGCGCAAAGGTGCCCGGCACCCCCTCCGGTACCGTGTTGAACCACTCGATAATCTCGATCAGGTAGCCCAAGGGCTCGACCACCCGGCGCAAGGCGCCGATGGTGCCCTTGTGGGCATGGATGTAATACGACGCCTTGATCGCAGCGCGCTTGGTCGCCTCGCTCCACCGGTAATCCCAGCGATCAACCGACCAGGCCCACGCCAGGTGCGGCAGCAAATGCACTGGGCAGGTGTCGGCGTTGTAAAGCGCGCGCAGCGGGACAATGGTTTTTTCGTAGAGCGCCGCCTCAAGGGCGCGCTCTAGTTGCGTGCTATTACTCGGCAGTAGGCTGTTCATGTCAGCCCGCCAGATTCACGGTGACTTCGGTGCAGAATGCCGCCTGCGCCTTGGTCGGGGCCAGGTCCACCCAGCCGACCAGCTCAACCCGAGACACGCCGGCGATATGCAGTTGCGCGTCCACCGCCGAACGCGCCACTTCGACCCCGAGCCGCTTGCGTGGATTGATCCAGGCGTTAATTCGGCTTTTGGCCTCGGCCAGACTGGCGTCCGCCTCAGGCCCGACACTGCTCATGTGCAAAATGGCATCGATGCGGTAGTCGATAATCTGCGCGCTTTGCACGGTCAAGCGATCCCCCACCGGCCTGACGTCCTCGTCATTCAGCGCCGCCTTGACCGTGGCCAGCAGCTCAGGACTGGCCACGCCTTTGCCCTCGGAACTCAGCACCGTGACCGTAACGTTGCACGGTGCCGGACTTTCGGCGGTGGCATCCGCGACCAGGCCCGACGCATTGCGCGCATGCAGGATGTAGCTGGCACGCGGGCCGGCAGTGGTCAGCCCTTCGTAGGCCAACTGAATGCGTTCACGAAACGGATCGTCGTCTTCCCTGACCTCCGGTACCGGAGGTACCGCCAGCAGATCCTCGGCCTGAATCACCAGCCGCTTGAGATTGACGTTGGCCCCCAAGTGATCGAGGTCGTCGCGAATTGCGTGTGCCAGTAACAGCGCCTTGCCGGCATCGTTGACCCGGGCGCGGTTACCGACCTTGATGTAGGCCCCTACCTCCAGCACCTTGGTGACCGGATCGCTTTCCAGCGCGGCGTTCCAGTTGTCGCCCATGTAGCCGCGAAAGACCCCCAGGCCTTCCTCATACACTGCTTCGAAATCCAATGGTTCCAGCACGCTCGGCGCAGGTAGCGACGACAGATCAACGATGCTCATACGCCCACCTCCAATAGCACGTCGTCGCCTTGGTACTTACCGGCGATTTTCAGATTGATTTGTCCGCCGATCACCGAAATGACCCGCACCCGCTCCAGCTTCAAACGCGGCTCCCAGCGCCCCAAGGCCCTGGCCGCTTCCGCCTGCACGGAGCTCTTCCAACCCTCGTTAACGGGCAGGTCAACAAAGCGCCGGAGCGTGCTGCCGTAAGCAGGCCGATGCCGGCGGCTGCCCAACGGTGTGCCCAAAATGTCGCCGATTGACTGCCGCAAATGCTCGATGCCGGAAATGGGCTGGCCGGTGTGGCGATCCATTCCGATCATCTGCGTTACTCCTTCAGTAGTTCAAATTCGTCATGCGCTTTCAGAAACTTGACGGCTTCGGTGTCGGAGCCCGGCACTTCAACCAGGCCCTTGGTCACCGGCAGACTGCGCTGGCTCTCTGGCAGGATCAGTTGGCGGGAGGTGTAGACCTTGTCGCGGAACTTCATCAGCGTCGAAACCAGAGCTGATGCCGGCTGTGGCAACGCTTCAGGGCTCGCTGGTAAATCAGTGACTGGCGTATCGCTCTTGGCCATGTGTTTGCTCCAGGCATAATGAAGCCCGCTCATGGCGGGCCATTGGAAGATTGAAATTAATGCGTGTGATGATTGCTGTTGCCGCCGGCGTCGATGATCGCGCCGGCACTGGTGATGCCCTGCGTGACGTGTAAGGCGCCGTCGATGGTCACCGCCGCTTTCAGATTGATGTTCCCGGTGATCACGTTGACAGCGGCGTCCGTTACAACCACCTCCGTGCTGGCGACTTTGATGGTCACCGTGCCGCTCGGCAGGGTGATGGCGTAGCTCTTGGCCTGCCAGTCGTAGACCAACGAACCGCCATCATCGAAACGCCAGACCTCCACATGGTCGCGGTTATCCGGCTGACCACCGGCATCACCGTAGAGTCCAGGAATGAAGGTGCCCATGCCGGCCTGGCCGCTGGGGTTGAACAGCACCCCCTGTTCGTTCAGGCTCGGCGCGCGCCAATGACGGGCATTGCCGGCCGCCAGACTGTGCCAGCGCACCCACGCGCTGACCCAATCACCGGCCTGCACCCGAACCGTGGCCGCAGCCAAATCCACACCGACCACCACGCAAGGCATCAGCATGGCGGCAATCATGCGGTCATGCTCAGCAAGGGCGTAGCTCATGGCACGTCATCCGCCGGAAAGAACTCATCTTTCGGGTCGTGGTTGAAGCCAAACCACAGCGAACCCGGTTGCTCATCCGGCCACGGCCATTGCTGCGGACCGAGGTAAATCTGCTGATGCCACTCCACCAGCCAGACGGTGTAGCCGTCCAACTCAGGCCGGGTCCAATCCTGCCCCGCCTGAATGAACACCGCAGGTTCAACCGCCAGCCCCCAGGTCTGCGCCCGCAAAATCACCGCGAGCTGGGTGGCCAGTTGCACGGCCTGCTGGTGATGGTGCGGCTTGATCGGATCGACGACGATCCGCGCCTCGAACCTGCACACCAAGGTCGTTTCCCCGGTGCCGATATCGACGCCAGGTTCAATCTCGGCCATCTCCAGAAACACCGCCGGCAGCGCCACACGATCTTTAATATTCGGCCAGGCCGTCACCGCACACACACCCGGCAACTCCGCCAGCAGTTGTTGCTCAACGGCCCGGTAAAGCTGATCCAGGCTAAAAGGCTCTTCCGACACGGCACTACCTCCTCAAGTACTTTTGCAGCTCGAAGTTGAGCTCCTGCTGCAGGATCTGCAGCAAGCGCTCATCCGCCTTGCGCACCCAGCTTTCGAAATGGGGTCGTGCCTGCTCCAAGGACACCTTGGCCTTGGCCAGTGGAAACCGACTGCCATTTTCAGTGACCCACCCCGAACTCGGCTCGCGTCCTGAGGACACCGTACTGTCGGGATAGTCGTCCGCGTCGAAATGCTTGCTCGCCGTGCGGATCCAGATATCGGGCTTGCTGCCGTAGACCTGTTTGAGGAACGCGCCCTGGTAGCGCCGCCCAGCCACCGACACACCGCTGCCAGTTTGCCGCGCTCGGCCGATCCGACTGGACTCGATGGCGTTCAAGCCAAACCACAACTTGCCGCTCATAGCCCCGCCGTTGACCGGATAGCTGCGCAGCCGTTGACGCACCGCCGCGACGGCGATGCGTTCCTGTCGACTCACCGCCCGGGCAATGTGCGTGCGCAACCAGCCCAGCGTCTTGTTGATCGCTCGACGATGCGCAGCCGCGGCCGCCTTGGGCACCACCTTGGCAAAGTCCTGGAAAGCTTGCAGATCCGCCGACGAAGACTGGATGGTGACCATCCCACCGCCGGCCGAGGACTTGTAATAGCTACCAACGCTCATGCACGCATCCTCAGGATCAAAGCGACCAAACCGTCACCGCTGGGCTCCAGCTGCAGCAAGTCATAGTCACCACCGCCGTCCAGGGCCGGTAGGTCGATACTGACCAACAAGCCCTGCTCCAGGCCGTGGGAGTCGCTGACCCGGATCTCAAAGCGAGGCTCGCGTAACCCGGTGTTGAGCTTGCCGAACTTCGGCTGCAGCCAAGGTGCCGCGAACATGCCGAGGACAGGCTCATCCCGGCCTTCGATCCGTGCGGTGTCGCCCAAGGTTTCGAACACCACCGCGTCGACCTCGGCAATCAGGTCGCGAAAGGCCATGGTCAGAGTTCCAGAAGGATCTGCGCCCGGGGCCGAGTGCACAGGTGCAACGGGTTCGACTGCGCTTCACCGGCTACGCCTTTGTTGAACGGCAGCGGCTCAAGCATGCTGTAGTACGGAATGCCCTGGGTGTTGACCGTTTCCATATAGTCGGCCGGCGCAAACACCGAGATGTACAGATCCGGCACACCTTCGGGGATCAGCAACGCCTTGTCGTCGTGAACGAACGAGACACCGGCCACCTTGCCACGGTAGCGTTCCCAGATAATGCCACCGAACTCGAAACTTTCACGGGCGTCACCACGCAACGCCGCAGCTTGCTGACTGTTCAGGTAGGTCTCCTTGACCGAGTCGTGAACGATCAGTTTGTTCCAGAAGTTCTTGCCGCAGAAGGCACGGGAACTGGTGCTGGTGACGCTACCCAGCGCGTCCTCCTGCATGTCCAACGCTTCACCGCACTTAACCCGCAGCTCAGTGTTCTGATCCGCCAAGCCCATGGGCAAAGTTTGACGCTGCACACCGAAGCGATCGTAAAGGTTCAACAACGGGGTGTGACCATCCGCATCGAGAATCAAACCGTTGAGCGCGCCCATGCGCTGGAATTCATGCGTGGCATCCAACTGACGGCGCGCTTTGGCCAGGCGGGCATTGACCACGTCCTGCACGGCCTGCAGCTCGGTGCGAGTACCGAAGGCACGAATGCCCTGGATCTCGTCAGCCTTGATGGTGAAGCGCTCCGGCAGGTGCACAGTGTTGAACGGGATCAGGTTGCGCTTGCTGGCCGCGACTACCAGGCCAGAACCACCGCGCTCACCGGCCGGCACCAGCGCCAGGGTGTCGCCGTCCTTTTCGATCTGCACGGTCAGGGTGGTGATGCCTTCCTCGCGGAACAGGCCCAGGGCACTGATGCGGCCCGGCAGGTAGGGTTGGTCATTGAGTGCGGCGGTCAGCGCGGTAACAGTGAACGCTTCGTCGTCAAAAATGGCGATCTCGGCCATGGGTACTCTCCAGAAATGAAAAACCCCGCACAAAGCGGGGTGCATGAAGTTGGCTGATCGACTTAGCGAACGATCAGAAAATGAGTGGCCAGCGCCTTTTCAGCGTCCAGATCCAACCCGGTCAAATGGGCTTCGCTGACTTCGGCCAAGCGCACCACCGCACGCCCCCGGCGCACCACATCCGACTCACCCAGCGGACCGAAGAGGATGGCGACGGCCGTCTCGCTGCCGTCTTCTGCGTCCGGATCGTACGGTGCGAACTCACCGGTGGCCGTCACCAGACCGAGGATCTGGCCTGGCTCCAGCGCAGGACCGGCGGCGACGTTTATCGCTTCACGTGAGATGTTCCCGGCCCCTTCGGACAGCAGAAACTCACCGGCGTGGATCGGTTCTTTTTTGATGGTCATGCTCTTGCTCCTTTCGCGCCATGCGCAGTTCCAGATTGAGCGGCTTGTCGAGCGGCCCAGATCGAAGTGGGATCAGGTTGTTTGGCCTGCACCTGCGGTGCGGGGTCATTGTTCAGCGGCAAGCTGTTGTCAATTTCGAAGCCCTTGCCGCTGCTGACGATCTTGTCGAACAGCCGCGCTCGGACCGCCGCAACATCCAGCCCCGCCGCGACATACTCGACGCTGAACTCCGGTAAGCGCGCAGCCACACAAAGGTCGTTCACGGCCTTGGCCCGCATCAGGCCAGCCTGGACGATCTCTTCGCTTTCGAGCCGGGTGGAGCTGAGTAGCGGCTCGATCAGGTTGCTGATACCCGACTCGGCGCAGCGCTGCGTGATCATCAGCGCCAGCTTGGCCGAGTCGACCACAGGCGGTACCAAGGGCGGATCGTCGGGCTCTAACTCGGGATCCGGCTCGGGTGGCTCGTCGAGCTGAGCCAATAGTTCGGCCGGCGCGTGCTGGTAACGCTGCAATACAGCACCCTGGCCGAGGCAAGCCTTTACCGTGACACCGTCACCAACTTCATCCGCCAGCCCCAGAGCCACCGCTTCACTGGCAGTCAACCAAGTTTCAGCGGCGACCAAGCGCCGCAACTCGTCCTCATCGATGTCCGGAGCCTTGGCCTTGTAGGCCGCAATGATCGCTTCCATCGTCTGATCGAGGACGTCGGCCACCTTGCGGAAGTCGTCGGCATCACCAGCCGCGTAGGTCCATGGGTTGTGGATCATCAGCATGGCGTTGGACGCGATCACGACTCGGTGTGCGCCGCATACCGCCACACTGGCGGCACTGGCCGCCAACGCGTCGATGCGGCCGGTACAGCGTTCGCCCAAACGCGACAACGCGTTGTGCATCGCCAGCCCGTCGAACAGGTCACCACCAATGCTGTTGAACGCAGCGATCACCGGTGACACACCATCGTCCATGGCGCGCAAGTCCTGCACGAACTGGTTGGCAGTGATACCCCAGCCGCCGATCTCGCCATAGACAAACACTTCGATCACCCGCTCGGCAGCCTCGCCACTGGTCTGCAGCGCGTACCAGGTCTTGTCCTGCACCGGCACGCGCTTGCCCGCCCGGTTATAAACGCGTGGCCGCGCCTTCTTGCTCATGGTTGCTCCTTGTCGTCGACGGGGACGAACGCTTCAAGAGTGGTGTAATTGAGGCCAAGGGTTGTGGCCCGGGCCAGATCGGCGGCGTTTTCCGCGTCGACCGTTTCTGCGTCGTAGCCGGTACGCAGGACCATTTCACTGCGCGAGGCGAAGCCAGCCTGCACTTCCATCCGCCGTGCCTGCACGTCCTGCACCGGCTGGATGTAGGCCCAGCCTTGCGGCACCCAACGGGTGCGCAGGTACTCACGGCGTCGCTGGGCGTAATCATCCAGCCTGAGGACACCCGACAGCACTGCCATGTCCATCCACGCCGCCCGGACTGGGCGACAGAGCTGGTGCACGTACACGCTGAACTGCAGCTGTTCCAAACGACGCCGAAACTCGTTGAGTACCACCCGCAGCGCCCGGTCGTTGACCTCGCGCATGTCGCCGGTGAGGATTTCGTAGGGCGTCCCGGTCCCTGCCGCAGCCGCCATCAGCTGCTGCCGCATGAAGTCGGGATAGTTGTTGCCGGCGTCCGGCGGCTTGGAAAACTCAACCTCCTCACCCGGCCCCAGTTCCTGCATGGTGCCGGGCTCCAGTGCGACCATCGGCGTGAAGCCGTCACGATCCAGGCTCAGCGGCTGGCCGGTGACCGGGTCTCTCGGCACCGGGCCGGAGTCCGGGGCTGGCCGGCTGATAAAGCCGGCAAACAGATTGGCCACTTCCTGCCGGAACAGCACCGCGTCGTCGTAGTTGTCGAGGCTGCGCAGGCGCTTCAACACCGGCGACAAGCGTGGCACGCCGCGCAACTGACCCGGTTCGACCGGTTCGAAGATGTGCAACACTTGCGCGGCCGGTACCCGCACCAGCTGGTTGTAACCCGCATTCAGCGACGAGGCATCGCGCGGATGCGCCAGGTACATCCAGTACGCCACGCGCTTGCCGCCGGGGGTGAATTCGATGCCGGCCCGGATGAAGTTGCCATCGCGGGTGGTCTCGAACTTGTCGTGCGGGACGAACTCTGGGGCCAGAATCTGCAGCTGCAACGGCACCGCGAGACCTTCGTCCTGGCCGCGCGGACGCAACCGCACAAAACATTCGCCCGAGGTTTCCACGGTGCGGGCCACCAGCGCCTGCTGGCCGTTAAAGTCGGTGCGCTCGTCGGCATCCGACTCATCGACCCAGTCGTCCCAAAGCTCTTGCAATAATTTGCGCAAGGCTTCGTTGTCGGTTTTCGGCCTCGGTGTGATGCCTGTACCGATCAGGTTGCTGACACGCTTGTCGATCACGTTGTAGGCATACGGGTCATTGCGAACCGCTGCCCGCGACCGCGAGCGCAGATTGCGCAGCGCCGGCGTGTTGATGCTGTTGATTCCGTTGTCCGGCGCATCCCAACCAGTGGATCGGCGGCCCTCTCCGGCGCCTTCGTAACTAGCCTTGATGTTCGACGGCAACACGAATCCGTTACGGGTGAGCGTCGGATAGCGGGCCATTAGAGTCCTTTGCCTCCGTGGCAAAGCCGAACGACGCGAGAGCGCGGCCCGGCCGAGTTCACCAGCGAGGTGCGGATTTCGTCGCGTGCTTTGAGCAGCTCGTCGACAGAGCGGTATTCCACGGTGCGGTCGGTGTAACGCACGATTTTTTCACCGCGCGCGATAGCCGCCTCAACCGCGTCGAGGTGCTTTTGAGTAAATGACATAGAGGCTGCTCTGGAGGAATGCTGGTGATGTGATATAAAAACTGTCAGATGAAATTTTGGTTTCTAGACTGAATTTCTTGTCTGAAACTGCCGCCAGCCAAGACGTGAGTTAGTGCGTCGGCTAATTCTTCAGGTGGGATTTCTGGGAGTCGTATCTGCCAATAGGTTCGGGCGCGTACCCAATCCATTCGCCCTGTTAATTGATCGCCGACCATTCGACGCAATTCCTGTTGGAGCTCGGCGGCGGCTTTAATTTTTTGCGCCTTTTGCGCTTTTTGTTCGGAGTTTTCAGACATGGCTGTCTCCAATATCGATGTGTTTAATGAATTCACGGGAAAGATTCTCGGCGACTTGTATCTTCAGTTTCCAAAGCCGAAGTGCCTCATGGCTGATGCGTACGTCGAATCTCCCATGAAATGGAATGAACACGCACAAATGGAGGTACCGTCCGAGGAGACTGAGTTTTTCATGGCTACTGCCCAGTGGCTCGCAAATGCCGGATACCTATCGGGAAACGTATGGCCCGGTTCGCATGTGTCAGATGCAGTACTAACGGCTAAAGGGTTAGAGGTGCTCAATGCCATTCCCGAAAGCTTGAGCGGCGGTCCATCAATTGGTGAGCGTCTCGCGGATGCAGCCAAGGAAGGTGGGAAGGAAACCATGCGGGGACTGGTATCCGAAGCGCTCGGCCTTGGCGCTAGGCTCATCAGCCCGCTTGTAGGTTTGTCGTCTTAATTCACCTTCGTTTTAGGTAACCACTACTTGAACTGCGGCGTTGAGGTGGCAGTGCTGCAGGTCGTGATTGCACGACGGGAGCAGCGGGTTGCGGGACTGGTTGTGGCACGACAGCGGCTGTAGCCTGCTCGGTATTGCTGAGAGGCTCGACTTGCACGGGCTTGATACCCAACGCTTCGTCGAACAGACCGGACTGCGCCAGGGACTGACGCACCCGCTCCCAGTCGTGTTCCTTGTAGCGGTTGAGGCCCAGGTAATGCGCCATGGCCAGGCAATACACCATCAGGTCAAGCGCTTCGTTACGCTCGGCCTTACCCTTGACCCACTCGATACGCTTGTGGCCCCGGATGTAGCGCGCCACCTTGCGCTCCGCGACACACTGATCGAAGAAGTCGTCGGGCAGGTCATTGGCAAAGTGCAGCGCCCCCGGACCGGCTTCGAATGGGTAGCGGTTGTAGATCCAGTCCTTTGCCGTATCCGTACCGACGAACCACAGCTCGGCGCCGTTGCGTTCGGTCTGACCTTTCCAGGTCACGTCGACCATGGATGGGCGCTGAGCGATCACCGGCTTGCCGGGTTTGCTCGCACCCTTGATGGCGAACACGTTGCGCCAGCGGCGAATGCGGCAGAACTGGTACACCTCATCGGTGTGGTGACCACCAGAGTCGACCGCCACGGCAAGAATGCCGAGACCGACACCGCACGGATGGCGGTATTTGGCCTTAAGCAGTTCGTCCAATGCGGCCCAGGTGCGCTCATCGGCGGGGTCGCCCGAGACGATCTGGTAATCGATGACCCAGCGCTCCATTCCGACGCCCCAGCCCATGGCCATGAACTCTAGGCGATTGGCCTGAACGTCGACGGCACCGGTGATCATCAACACTGCAGCCGGCATCGAACCGAGTCCGAAGAGCTCCAACCGTGCCCGTTTGCGTAAGGTATCGGCCTTGGTTTGCTCCTGCGCGCTGTCCCACACTTTGGCCAGACGGGTGTTGTAAAACACCTGCATCGGCTCAAGGTCACCTTTAGCCTGGGCCTTTTTTGCCTTCTCGAATTGTTTGGCCAGCGACTTCCAGTCCATCCAACCGAGGGGCGAATACAGCGCGTTGAGGTGAAAGCCCACCGTCTCGCCATCGCCTTCGGCATGGGCCCGCCACTCGCCGCTGGCAAGCATTTCGCCCTTGTGGAACTCCTCAATCAGCACGTCGCAGTCAGGGCCCGCGCACTGATAGTGCACGACGCTGTAATCCTTCGAGTAATGCAGACGCTCCCATTCCAGGGTTTGCATGTGGCCGCAGCTCGGACATGGCACGTAGTAGTGACGCTGGTCACTGCCGTCGAACAGGTCGGAAATTCGCGAGGCGCCCTTGATCGTGGGCGAGCTGGAAAAGTAGAACTTGGCGTTGCGACCGAAGGTACTGCCCCGGGTTTCCGCCAGCTCGATGGGATCGCCTTCCTCGCCGATGTCCACCTCCCAGCGGTCGATCTCGTCGCCGTACACGTAGCGCGCCGACAGCTCCGAGAGGTTGGCCGCCGAGCCCGCAGTGGTGACGTACAACGTCCCACCCTCGAACTCCTTGGTGTCCATGGTGTTGCGCGAGTCCCGCGAGCGGCTGGTCGCCACCCGCTCGCGCAATACCGGTGTCGCTTTGATCGTTTTACCAATACGCGACGACACCCGCTTGGCCAGGCCTAGACTGGGCAGCAACGCCAGGATGTTCGACGGCGCCATGTGCATCAGGCCACCGATCCAGTTCAGACCGATCTGGGTTTTCATCAGCTGCGACGCGACCATGGTGATCACGCGCTTGCAGGGGTGAGCCGGTGACAGGCAACGCATGGGCTCGCGAGCGTACGGTGTACGCGAGGTACGGTACTGGCCGGGCTCAGCGGCACCGGTGTCGCGCGGAATGCGCATGTACTCATCGGCCCACTGATCGATCCAGACGTCCGGGTCGGGCCGCAGCCCACGGAAATACGCCTCTCGGTACACCTCTGCACCGTCAGGAATCTCTGTGGGCATGGGCTTAACTCGTGGTCAGTTCGTGTTCTAAGTCCGCTGAAGACATGCGCTCGGCGTCTTCCAGCGAGCGACGGATCGCCGCCGTGAGGTGTTTTTCGATTTCCCAAGGGTCCGTCATGGACGCCAACTCAGGAGCCAATTGCGGCGGCATGCCCAGCAGTTGATCGCGCAGCATGCGTCCGGCGTTGTAAGCACCGGTCTGAACCGCCGACATGGCGACCAGCGAGCCCTTGGCCTTGTGCAATTCGATCTCGGCGAGCTGGGCCAGGTTGTGTTCGCGCAGTGCACGCGCTTTCTGGAAGTCGGGCAACTGCCCGATAGGGGCAATCACTGGCGGCGGCGCAGCCATCGAAGTCGGTTCGACCTGGCTGGACAGCTGGCTGTACACGTCACGCTGCAGCCGATCCTGATGATGTCGATCAGCAACGGCGGCTTTGCTCGGGTCAGCGGTGTCGCGAATCAATGCTTCACTGGCCGTGACATCCACCTGCTTACCATCAGCAGTCAGCACCAGTCGGTTGTTGTTTTTCAACCAGGTGATGTAGCTGGGTGCCCTGCCGATCCGAGCCGCGAAGGCGCTCTTTGACAGGTACATTGGTTCTGTCATAAGCCCTCCTTTTCAACGGCTTTTCAATGCAAACCTTTCAATTTCAATGGATTGAATTTCAGTAAGCTGGCAACCCTGCCGCTAACACTTTCCCGCGGGTTTCCGACCCCGTACCCTCCGGATAACCCCGGGGTCCCCGGCGATTTTCGGCGGCCCGGCAAGAAGCATCACCCCTTTTCACCGCCTGCGGGTGGCACTTCGCAGACCCCCAGCCGCTTCGCCGCCCAGCGCTCGTACAACCCAATGGCGACATCGGCGCCGGCCATCGCGGTCAGACAACCCAAGCTACCCGCCGCCCAAATCGACATGCCTGCCGCGATCATCAACATCATCGCCGACACCCCGCAGGCAATGCAGGCACCGGACCGCAACGCCAGGCGTCGCAACAACACCCAGCCCCGAGCCCCATCCTTATCCGCCCGCCACATCTCGCCCGATACACCGCCGACCAAGGCCAGGACGATCACTAACCAGATTGGCATCTCTGCAAGCGCTTGCTGCTCGTTCGTCATCGCCCTACTCCATAAACGCAAAAACCCGGCGCAATGGCCGGGTTTGGTGTGTGGTGCTTGCCGCTCTCTGCGGTCGCACCTATCGAAGATGGGTACTTTTTACAGGTGGATTCCGATGGCAGCAAGCGAGTTTTAATGCCATGGATCAATATGGGTGCAACGTGGGTATGACGCAGGTACAACGGAGGGACAACACAGTCAATCGGCTATCGCTTCTGGTGCCCGGTCCTACTTGTCCCACCATCGTAAGTCGAAGTAGGACAGCTACAGCCCCCTAAATTCGGGGCTCTGCCCTACTGTCCTACCTATTTAACTTTTCCTTGTGTGTAGAGAGAAAACTAAAAGCACGCGTGCGCGCCATGGGCGCGACTATGTGCCCGCTATGCTTACGTGTGCATGGCGCGGGCAAAGGTTGGACAGTAGGACAGCCCAGCAATGGCGCGGCCTGCGCTTGTCCGACCACCTTAAATGGCAGTCGGACAAGGCCGGACAGTAGGACAAAGGCATGCGAAGTGACGCCAGGGGTCATGCAGCCTTCCCCATCAACAAACCTGCGATATGCAGGTGCGCCTCATGCAGACGCTGATAATAGGTATCGCGGCTGCAACCGCAGTGGGTGTACTTCTGTGACAGAAAGCTTTCATGGTTGCAGTAGTGCTCCCACACCACCACCGACAGCTGCGCCGGCAGATGTTTGTTGACGATCAGCTCAATATCCGCCGATTCGTCCAGCAGCACCCGACTACCCCGAGTGCCACGTATCAGCTCGCCCTTGCACTCCATCAACATGGCAATCATGTTGCCTCCACTCGCCCCTCCATAGGTTTCAGGAGTCGGTGAATGCAGGTCCTGCGCCCAGAGCTTGAGCATTTCATCGATTCGCTTAATCAAAGCAAGGCTCCTCTACCACCGCCTGCTGCAATGCAGAAGCTCGCCCCCACGTTGCGGGCTTCTGATAGGCCCACTGACGGACACCGCTTTTTGCCAACGCCGGCATACGCTTCTTGCGCCAGCCCAGCCGGTGCATGATCGCGCCGACTCGCATCTGTTCAGGCTTACCCCAATGCCCGAAATCGAGCTTGAGAGCCTGGGTCAGAATCTCATTGCCGGTAGCGGTCTCGCCGATCTGCGATTCCTCCAACCAGGTCAGGATTGGCCCTTCCCACTCGTCCACCACAAAGCGCTCGTCCTGTGCCTCGGCGAACATCCACGACTCGTCCTTCGTCACCCACCAGATATCACCGGCCTCGAAACAGAACACCGCCTCGGCCCACAACTGGTCGCGGATCTCACGCAGCTTTTCCAGATCGACCTTGTTACAGAACACCGGCCAGTAACGTCGGTTACCCGTGGCGTCCTTGAGGTATTCCTCTTGGTTGGTGGTGCCCACGAACACACACTGGCGTGGCACGTCGTTCGTTCTACGGCCGTAGCTCTCGCGATAGGTGTCAGTGGAGGCCGAAAAGAACTGCTTGGCCTTGGTGCTCTCGGCCTTGTTGAAACTGTCCAGTTCCCCCAACTCAACAATCCACTTGCCGCGAATAGCCTGAAAACTGTCCTTGTCGCCAAGGGCAAACGGCGTGTCCATGAACCAATCGCCGCCGAGAATGCCCATGGCCGTGGACTTACCTTCACCCTGCCCACCTTCAAGAATCATCACCGAGTCGGCCTTGCAGCCAGGGCGCATCACCCTGGCCACCGCAGAGATCGGCCAACGCTTGCCGACCTTGGCCGAGTACTCACTGGCCTGGACGCCCAGCACATCGGTCAGCCAGCTTTCCAGCCGGGGCACGCGGTCCCACTCCAGCTTCTCCAGGTACTCGCGCACCGGGTGAAAAGAATGGTCGTGGGCAACCACGCTGACCGCCTCGATCACATGGGACGCTTTCACTCGCAAGTTGTACTGCTGGGCGAGCCATTTCATCACCCGCATGTCATCAATGTCGGCCCAATCCCCCGCCCCGCTGCCAAAGGGGGCGGACCGCAGCTTGACAATCTTGGAGCTGAACACGCTGTAACCGATCACGCCGGCCCAGCGCTCGTCATTGCCCAAGATCAGTTCGACATTCTGCATGTGCGCAATCAGGGAGCCGTTTTCCGTACGGGCCAACTGATCTTTCCAACCACCAGCTGCAGGAGGCTTGACCACCGCCAACACCTGGCGGCGGACAGCCTCCAAGCCTTCGGCAATATGCAGGTCGTTGAAGTCAGTCCACTTGATCTCACGCTCGCCAGAGAAGACGGGGCCAACCACCTGGCCACCGACGATTAACGCCGCGTTGTTGGCCTTTTCTTCACCTGGGTTCCAAGGCTCGCCATTGGGGCGTTTGGTTTTCCAGTCATCGTCCCGGCAGAGGATCAATGGGCAACCGGGGAAACGCTCGCGCATGGCCTTGGAGACCGGGAGTAAGTTGCCCGCATCGAATGCGATAGCGACTGTCAGTGACGTCGCCATATGCAGGCTAGCCCCCGTGGCGTAGCCCTCACATACAAGCACCGGCTCCCCCGGTTCAGGGTGCGGGCCAATCAGATGGAAGGCGCCTTCCTTCGACATGCCGGCGGGCCAGTAGACCTTGTCGCGCCCAGTGTCTTCTTGCTTTGCCGGGAAGATTACCTGCAGGCCAACGATCTGATCCCGCACGTTGCACATAGGCACTAAAAATGCGCCGGTACGGGGCGCATAGCGAACCTTGAAGCCGACGATCTGCTTTCGATCCAAATAGGCGCTCTTGCCCTTCTCAGGCATGCGCTTGAACAGGCCTGCTGCACGGTTAGCTGCTCGACGTGCAGCGTTGGCTGCAATCTCAGCAGCCCTGCGTTTTGCCTCCTCCTGGCGAGCACGCATAACTTCGCGCTCTTCGGGGCTCATACGCCCGGCCTTGACCTTGATTTTCTGGGTATCGCCGGAGCGCCAGTCACCGAAACTGCCGAAGATCAGCGTTTCGTCTTTCTCGGTCCGGTGCTCGTGGATTACATACCAGCCATTCTTTTCCTTACCCTTGTCCTGGGCAGTCTTGCATCGAGTGAGCTTGCCAAAGATCAGCGGCTGCTCAGGCTCAAGGCCATAGTCTGCGAATTGCCCCAACACCTCATCGAGCATGGCGAGCCTCCCGTGCTTCGTTGATGGATTGGCAATTCACACACTGCGAGCAACCCGGTAGAACCAACCGACGAGCCTCCGGAATCGGCTCATCGCAACCCTCACAAAACAGAAACGAATGCGCCGCCAAGGCTGGCCTGGCAGCATTACGCGCAGCTAGCGCCTGATCGAGGCGTTCCTGCACCAGATCGTTAGCGAAATCAGCAATATCAGCCACGGTCAGCACCCCGCGTTGTCTGGTTGACATACGCAGCGCGGTTGAACATTCCGAGCAGCCCCTGTATCCCGCGAAACACCTGCAGGCGAATTGCGGCAAGTTCCTCGTCGGACACCACCCCATCTCCGATGCTCTTAGCCCAGGTATCAGCCAAATCCGCCACCTGCCGAAAGTACTCAGCAATACCGGTGGTCAACGTTTCGGGCATGTCATTGGTGTACGCCTCAGCCAGTTCCTGCCAGGTCGTGTCACCGACCAATGCATGCACCGCATCCAGAATACGGCGATCCTTGGTCAGCTCCAGGATCTCGCCGAACTCCTGAATGTTCACCGTATGGCTCGGGTGCGTGGGGGAGAGTTTGTGCTGCAGTGTGGTGGCGTTTCTGCCAGTGGTGGCGGCGATTGCAGCGGCACCGCCGGGATAGTCCCGAGCAGCATGGTAAAGCGCGAGATCAAGCGGCAGAACTTCCCGCTGCGCCCGCTGAATAGAACTCAGAGCGATTCGGCTCATGGCATTAATCCTTATAAGTTGCCAGTGCCGCGCGACATGCAGTGGTGATACATTTGCCGCGTGGCTTGAAGAGGCCCAAACGCCGGCTAGATCTTAGAGATCGACACCGGTACCGTGCCGGGGCGAGCAATCCGTTGCTCACCCCTGGCGCAAAGCTGCCCAATCTGTGGTGGAAAAGGCAGCAACACCAAGGCCTCCATACCTTGGAAAAGCGCGATAAAGGGAGGTGGTTAGCATGTGGTGTGCCCGCCTATCTTTATCGCGACCCGACAGCGCTGTGGTGGTGCGAGCCGGGAGGAACTGGGCGGCCTTTTGGTCGCCTTTTTTCTAAGCAGCTTTTGATGTTTCAATCTCTGGAGGAAAAACATCATCTAGTGAGCAAGTGGCCCCCAACTGATTCAGGGCGGAGGTGATTGCCCTGCACTCACTAAGCCCCGGCATCCTGTGACCAGACTCGTAATTACTTAGCCTGGTCTGGGTCCAACCAAGCAGTTCACCCAGATCCCTTTGCTTTATCTGTGCCTCCTTTCTGAGGCAGGCAATTCGATTCATGAATTTGGCTCCTTTTGATAGGCGCACTCTAAACACGTATCGTGATTATTTCAACACGATAAGTGAGAAAAAAACATTTCATTACGTGATAAAAATTCCGAATGGAAACTTTAGGCTCCCGCATCAAGCGGCTCAGAAAACAAAAAGGCTTCAGCCAGAAAAATTTGGCTGAACAGTGCGGCTGGTCATCACAGTCGCGAATAGGTAACTACGAGAGTGATCTCAGAGAGCCAAATCTTGCAGATCTGACACTGCTTGCGCCTGCCTTAGGCGTTTCGGTCGCAGAGCTGATCAGTGGCACTGACTCCCAACAGATTTTTTCAGCATTAGCCAATCAAACCCATCACCCCTCGACCCTGCCACCATTGAAAACAGGAAGCGTTGTTAGGCCAATTGGCCCTACGAAGGAAGGAGTGGTGCCCGTGGTAGGCACAGCAAAGCTAGGGATGGATGGATTCTTTGGGGCGCTGGACTTCCCAGTTGGTCATGGAGATGGGTATCTCCACATCTATAGTGATGACCCCAATGCTTACGGCCTTAGAGTCATTGGCGATAGCATGCATCCACGAATAAAAAGCGGCGAATACGTTCTCATTGAACCCAATAAAGTGTTCGTCACCGGAGATGAGGTCATGGTGCAGACTCAAGATGGCCGCTCAATGATCAAAGAGTTCATTTACCTGCGAGACGGGGTATATCGATTCGACAGCGTTAACCAGGACCATAGCCCGCTCCATCTCGATCAAAATTTGGTAACCAAGGTCCATCTGGTAGGCGGAATACTGAAATCATCACGGTTTGCGCACGACAAACCAGAGTAATCACATTTCGTGTTGACACGATAAACACAATACGTGATATTTGCCTCACTCTTCCACCACAGAGCGAGGCAATATCATGCACACCACAGCCACCCTGCACGTTCATCCGGCGTGCACCAGCAATCGGAAACTGATCGAGCAGCTGCAATCCACCACCGGCTGCCTGATCGTCATCCACAACAACAAACCTAAACTTGTCGCGAAAAGCTACGAGCCAGCCCCCTTCGATCCGAATGGCGGAGGGCACGCAGCATGAACACGTTCAAAATCGACAACCGCACCCTGCAACTGCTGAACGCCCAGGTCAACCTAACCGAGACCTTCAGCCACGTCCTGCGTTCGACACCTAAGCGCGAAGCACTGACGTTCCGCCTCAAGGTGGAGCGCAATCCATCTGATACTTACTTCACGGTCGAACTCGGCAGCGAACGCCACTCGCTGACCTTGAAGAACGAGAAAAGGATGCATCTGAAACTCGCCGATTTCATTGAAGAAATTGCAAATGGTCCGGTAGATCCCAGCAATACGGCTGAGCGCCTGACGCCTCCTCATGCAAGCCGCCAATACGCACAGTTTGATGTCGAGCACCGGCAGCAGATTTTCGAGCTTGTGCGTACCGGCGGCGCGTTGAGTCTAGACATGGGTTTCGATCTCCCCATCCACGTCGCCATCCATCGCACCCAAACACGCCCAGGCGTCACCACCATCATGAGCATCGGCGTAAAACGTCCGCGCACAAAGTGCTTCACCGTGTGCGGTAGCGATGCCGAGATCTATGAGCAAGTAACCGAATCCATCAACCACTTGGCTGCCGTGGCGACTCCTGCCGCGCATGCAGCCTAGGAGGCCGAGATGGAACGTAGCCTGGAAAAAGCCGCCAAGTACTTCGGCCTAACCCGACCCAAACTGATCGCGCTCATGCGTGAGAAAGGCCTTCTCAACGACCGCAACCTGCCGGCATTCCCGGTTCGCGACCGCGAGTACCTGCGGATCAAGGACGGTACCTGGTACCACGAAATCGCTGGCATGCAATACAGCCAGTCGACCAAGGTCCGGCAAGCCGGCATGCGCTGGCTGGCCGAGCAGCTAGGGCTCGAACTGCCCGCTATTCCGGTCGACAACCGTGACGTGGCCTAGGGAATACGCCCGCCAGATTATCGCCATGCGCACACGCGAGGAGCGCAACGCCGCGCTCCTCGAAGTGCCTGAACATCTGCGGGAGCTAACCAAGCGCCACTGCCTGAATGCCTGGAATCACCCATCACGACTCAAACGCAAGGAGGCCGAGCTAGCCCATGAATAATGCCAACCAAACACCGCTGCGACTACTTCCCGCACCGGACAGCTCCACCGTCGAGATGCTGCACCAAATCTTTGGCGATGTGCTTATCCCCCTTGAAGAGCTGCGCGAGCGTTACTTCAGAAACCTCAACGAGAAGACGTTTTCGGAGGCCATCAACAGCGGGCGGATTCAACTCCCGGTGACGACCATCGACGAAAGCGTGAAAGCTTTGAGGTATGCCCATATCAAACACGTTGCCGCGTTGATCGACATCCGCGCCTACCAGGCAGACGAAGACATGCCGCGACCAACAACCAGCAAACCGGAAGCATGACATGTCACCTCTCAATCAATGTAGGCACTGCCGAACGTCACTATCAGCGGAGAAAACAGCTGACCGCCTTTGCGGTGAGTGCTGCTTCCTTGCGGTCGACTACCGGCGTTACGACGCCTTACTCGATGAAGGTTACATGCAGTTTCAGGCCAAGCTGATGTGCGGGCTGGCCGACCCACCCGATCCTGAAGACGAATAGACAACCACCAACGGCTGCCACCACCAGCCAAGCGAAACAACTAGGAGCACACCACATGACCGCAATTCAGATATGCGCACTGATCGCTTTCACCTTGCTTGTCGGCCTCACCTATTGGGCCGGCTATCGCGGCGGCCTCATCGACGGCCGCGTCGAGGGAATTGAAGAAGGCAAAGACATTCAGCAATCGGACACCTCGGAAGCGATCCGCAATCTGAAGCTGTTGCTTGACCAAGCTCGCGATCACCGCAAGCAACTGTACGCCCGGTACGAGCTCGCGCTGGCCGCCTCGAAACTGGGAGAACCCGAACGCCAAACCCTGCTGGATATTGCGGAAAAATTGCGAATCGCGGCCGAAACCTTCAGCGCATTCCGCACCGGCAAAAAGCTCCACCGCGAGTCACTAGCCCTTCGCGAACAAGCCCTGGCAATGGCGGCCTTGCTAGAACCCGCAGCAATGGAGGATGCAGCATGAGCCGTCCCACACCAATGCTGCGCCTGACCCCACAAGCAGCCGGCGCCCTGCAACAACAGCTCACCAAAGCGACCACCGAGTTGCAGGAAATGACGCGTTTTCGCAAAGAGTTTGATCGCCAGCTGGCTGCACTGATCGGCTACGAAGCCCTGCGCAAACTGAATAAAAACACCAAGAACGCCTTGTTACTGGCGGACCTGGTCAAGGAGGCTGCATGAGCCAGATTCTTACCGCTACCGGCAAGCGCTTTGACCTGTACGAACCAGACGCCGACCTGATCGACCCACGTGACATAGCTCATTCGCTGGCGCACTTGTGCCGTTTCAACGGTCACACTCGTGAGTTCTACAGCGTGGCGCAACATGCCTGCATGGTCGCAGATCTGGTACCCGAACAGGACAAGCTGACGGCCCTCTTCCACGATGCGGCCGAGGCCTACATCGGCGATATGGTGCAACCGCTGAAGCAATGGATGCATGCGTACCAGGACGTTGAGCAATGGATTTGGGAGCGCATCTGCACCCGCTTCAACCTCGAACTAGAACTACCAGCGTCTGTCCGCCACGCCGACCTCGTCGCCTTGGCAACGGAACGCCGCGACCTGATGCCTGCCGATCCGGCCATCTGGGATTGCCTGACTGGCATCGAACCCATGGCAGAAACCATCCGCCCATGGTCCGCCACCGAAGCCCGGCTCACGTTTCACCAGCGCCTGATGGACCAACTCGCTATCGAACATCGGAGGAAAGCGGTATGACAATGGACCAGAACACCACCCAAACATCGACCGCTTTGCTCCGCAACACCACAGGTGTCGACACGACTGAAACAAACAGTCCCTGCTGCGCAGTAGCAGGCATTATTGCCTCTCTCAGCGCCACTGCCGAGGCACTTATACCCCACGAAAAGCTGCGCGAGGCAGCCACACCTGGTGCAACGCTAATCGCTCAGGCTCGCTCGCCCGCGCAGCCTGTCGTGGGGTATAAACCACTTTTGCATGGCCAGGACGCTCTGGAGCAGGAAGTCGTCAAGGCCGCTCAAATTGATGAACGCGTCGAGTTCGAGAAAGAATTTCCAGTACTTGAGGGGCTGCAGTATTGCAAACAGCGTGGGACGTACATTACGTCCCCTGGTGCGAGCACGTCTGCCAAATTTTCGCGTGAGCATTACGCGTACAGAGCAGGTTATTCCGCGTGGATGCGTCGAGCTTGGAAGCACGCTGCTCTGGTCGAGCCGCAGCCTACAGGCCGAGAGTGCGCTAATAATCCGTTGTTTCTATGCACTGATGGCGTGTGCGCAGAGGAGGCTCCCAAACCAGCTAAGGCCGGCGAGTCCTTTATGCTCAGCAACGCTTCAATATCAGTACAGTCAGTGGCCGACGCCTTAAATGTGGCTCAGTGGGAGGAGGAGCAATGAACACCTTATTTTTACTGATGGCCCAATACAATGCTCAAGCCGTAATACCGTTAACCCGTGTTTGCGAGGATTATATGCATCTGACTGTCGAAAAGTTCAAACTGAAATGTTTATCAGGAGAAATTGATCTACCGATTGTTCGATTAGGAGCTGACAGTCAAAAAGCAGCTTTAGGCGTATATCTAAAAGACCTTGCAGACTACATTGACAAGCAGAGAGAAAAAGCCGCCAAAGAACAAAACAAATTCATGGGCAGAGCCGCATAACAAAAGGCCGACTTGAAAAATAAGTCGGCCTTTTTTGACTATCTCAACACTAAGAGTCAGCCGCTTCGGTCACTGGGCGGCCGGCGCTGGCGGACTTTGAGCGACTCCAGGCTTCATTTCCACCCCCTCATTGAACACCTCAGCTTTTGGCGCAATTACTTCGGGAGGCCTAGGCTGAGCCGCAACGGCCGGCTTGGCTGCTGCAGGTTTTTTGACTGCCGGTTTGGCTGCAACAGGTTTGGCCGCTGCGGGTTTGGCCGCAGCCTTGGCTGCAACAGGTTTGGCCGCTGCGGGCTTGGCCGCAGCCTTGGCTGCAACAGGTTTGGCC
>NZ_JBYTDD010000012.1:153096-159122 GCF_058791055.1 Pseudomonas sp. EU05-FHT14B02
GGTTTGGCCGCTGCGGGCTTGGCCGCAGCCTTGGCTGCAACAGGTTTGGCCGCTGCAGGTTTGGCCGCAGCCTTGGCAGCTGGTTTAGCCGCTGCAGGTTTGGCCATAGCGCTCACCGCCGTCCTGCCGGAAACACCTGCTTTCGCTGCTGACTTAACCGCAATCACACCACCGACTCTATTACTCTCCACTGCTCTCAAGCGGTGAACTTCGGATTCTTTTTTATCTCGAAGATCAGATTGAATAGAGTTGAACAGACTCAGATAAGCTTTCCCCACGATTGGAGCGCTCAAGAGTTCTTCTAATGCGGCACCCAGCTCAGCCTTACTTTTTGAAATGATCTCGCGCTGCTCAAACTGTAATACAAAAGTAAAACCTTTTGGTTGTTGCACCCAATTGGCAAGTTTTACTTTTCTATTGGCATCTTTCGTAGAACGCATAAAAATCGTGCCATTAGATTGAGTCTGCGAGCGAGGCGGAGTCCCCGCCAACACATCTAACGCCGCCGACGCACTGGAAACCAGAGAAGCACTACGCACTATGGTAAACTCGCCATTGGTAGCTTCCAAAAACTTATTGGATAGCTCTGAAAAAACCTCATCAATTTCAAACTGGTATTTATTCAGATCCCTCGCTGCCTTGACGCCTCGCTTGAACGCCGCCACGAAATCAAACATATCAGACCCTCATAACTTTTGTTGAAACTGGCAAATGATCAGAAACTGAACTCCAATCTTCAAAATAACGGCCAAACTCAACCAAAGAGTAGATTTTAGTAGAGCACTCCGAAAGGTGCCACTGATTCTGACCAAAAAACGATGAAGAAAACAATATCTGATCGAACGTCTTCCAATAAGTCATTTCTCTATTTTGCTTATAATAGCAAGTACCGTAAGGATAATTCCACAACGGCTGATCAGTATGTACATACGGAATCAATGCCCCCATCTCCCTCCAAAAGGGGTTGTACAACACACGCTTATTGGCCAGGACAAAGCTTTTATCGCGCGTAGCCTTCAGGTGGTGAGTCATTGAGTCTTCGTACGGATCATCGTTGAAATCGCCCATCAGTATGACATGGGAGTTGTCACCACTCGTCTGAAACACCGTATTGATTGAGTCTCTGAGGGTGCTACCCAATCCCGCCCTATGAGGCTTTTCAGGCACCGAACGCCTACTCTGCCAATGCGAAAGATAAACGTTAAAAACAGACTCCTCACAAACACTAAATCTAACTTTAACTCCAGCCTTATAAAATATTCTAGCTTCGTCTCGCCGATCTACAAATTGGTGATCTAAATATTTTAATTTCTGCTCATTAATGATAACGCAAAAATCATTAACACTATTACCACTCGAACTATACAACGAACAAACTCTAAAATCTTTTACCTCTAACCCCTCCAGAAGCACCCCAATCGCTGATATCTCCAACGGACCGACCTCGCACAGCCCTAACAAATCAATTTCGTCGTCAATAAGCAGGTGCCGCAATACGGTTAAAAACCCCTCAGCCTCTCTCTTGCCCTGTGCGCTTCTCTTCGTCGTCGGTGGAGACATCCCAGTGTTCCACCATGCAATTTTTAATTCCATTTCTCACCCACAGACTTTCCTAAACATTATCGGGCAAAGGTACTGACAAAGAAGCATAGTATTTCATTCAGCGCTCATAGCTAATATTTTGCGCAGCCAAGGCCATTTCTGATATTTATCACCCCGCCCACGTAAATGCGTATAGCGTCGCAACGAGTTCCAGTCTCTATGGCCGGAGACGTTCGAGACCCTGGGAATGTCCCAATCCATCTCAAACAGCCGGCTTACCCCCTCATGCCGCAGGTCGTGAAAATGCAGATCATCGGTGCCTAACATCGGGCACGCGCGGGTAAAAGAAGCCGACACCGACTTAGCGTTGTAGGGAAAGATCTCCCTCTCCACCTTCGGCATGGTGTGCAGGATCGCCCAGGCTTCGTCAGGCAGATGGCACCACACATCATTGCCGATTTTCTGCCCCGGGTTTTTCATGTCGCGCACCAAAACCGCCTGCCGGGCGCAGTCGAGATCGTCCCAGCGGATCCGCGTGATTTCCTCCTGCCGACGCGTCGAGAAGAGCGCAAAGGCGATCAGCTTCGGCATGTCGATCTGGGCTTTACGCCGGGTCTGCATCTCGAAGAAGTGCTGCATCAGCTTATCCAGCTCCTCCAGCGTCGGCCGGCGGTTGCGCTCCTTGCTCTTGCTGACCATGCCGAGCTTGCGCAACACCTTACGCGCATCCGGCATGGCCAACGGATCGACCTCATAACCCCAGGCCGGCCGCGCCACGGACAACACCGCGCCCAAGTGCGACAGATCGTTGCCGACCGTCTGCGCCTGGACGCCACCACCCTCCTTACTCATCCGCCATTGCGCAAACTCCACCAGCTTTTGGCTGGTCAGTGCCGAATCGTCGAGCTCGCCCAGCCAGGTGTCTTTGATCGCCTTCAGCGTCGCGCTCTTGGTTTTGCCCAACGGGCGGATTTTTTCGTATTCGTCCAGGTACTGCTCGATCATCTTCTTGATCGTCACACCCTTGCGGTTCGCGCGCGCGATGGCGCCGGGCTCAGCCAACTCCGTCTCGCGCCGTTTGATCCAGGCCTGGGCGACCTGCTTGCGGTCGAAGGTCTGGCTTTCCTGATAAACTGTCTTCCCGTCCCGATTGATCCGTATCTGCGCCGTGTAGGCCGTCGAGTTGTCCTTGCGCTTACGTGATGTGATCGTGCCCATTTCCAGTTGCTACATTGCCGAATATGCTTGCTACATTGTAGCAACCGACTTCGAAAAACAAGGAAAAATGGGTAAAAACCGCTGTATAAAAGATCAGTATTAATGAATTTCGAAAAACCTGAAGCGCCCGCAAATACTAGCCCTACCCGTTCTGAGCCATCTCGCCGCTTCAGCGTGGCGCCGATGATGGATTGGACAGACCGCCACTGCCGCTTCTTCCTGCGCCTGCTGTCGAAAAACGCCCTGCTCTACACCGAAATGGTCACCACCGGTGCCCTGCTCAACGGTGATCACGAGCGTTTCCTGCGGCACAACGAAGCCGAGCATCCACTCGCGCTGCAACTCGGCGGCAGCGTGCCGCTGGACCTGGCCGCGTGTGCGCGCATGGCGCAGGAGCATGGTTACGATGAGGTGAACCTGAATGTCGGCTGCCCGAGTGATCGGGTGCAGAACAATATGATCGGCGCGTGCCTGATGGGGCATCCGCAGTTGGTGGCCGATTGTGTGAAGGCGATGCGTGATGCGGTGTCGATTCCGGTAACGGTCAAGCACCGTATCGGGATCAATGGCCGGGACAGTTACGAGGAGCTGTGTGATTTCGTCGGCACGGTGCGGGATGCCGGGTGCACCAGTTTTACCGTGCATGCGCGGATCGCGATTCTGGAGGGGTTGTCGCCGAAAGAGAACCGTGACATCCCGCCCCTGCGTTATGACGTGGCAGCGCGGTTGAAGGCGGATTTTCCTGAGCTGGAGATTATCCTCAACGGCGGGATCAAGACGCTGGAGGCTTGCCACGAACATTTGCAGACGTTTGACGGCGTGATGTTGGGCCGTGAGGCGTATCACAACCCTTATGTGATGGCCGAGGTGGACCAGCAGCTGTTCGGCAGCGCGGCGCCGGTGATCAGCCGGGCTGAGGCGCTGGCGCAATTGCGTCCTTATATAGCGGCGCACATCACAGCAGGAGGTTCGATGCACCACATCACTCGCCATGTGCTTGGACTGGGAACCGGGTTCCCGGGGGCACGCAAGTTTCGGCAGCTATTGTCGGTGGATATCCACAAGGCCAAAGAGCCTTTGGCCTTGCTGGATCAAGCGGCGGAGTTGCTTGAGGGGCGTTAACGGCTAGTCGATGCCCTGCGACCAGGCTGCATGTCCTGCAGCCCGGTACAAATGTCAGAGCGCTGCCGCCTCGGTCCAGTCAACCCAACCGAATACCCACGTTGCCAGAATCAGCAAACCGAATCCGATCCGGTACCAGGCGAACACGGCGTAACTGTGGCTGGCGATGAACTTGAGCAAACCACGCACGGCGATCATGGCGAAAAAGAACGCCGTCACGAAACCCAGCGCAAATACTGGCAGGTCGCCTGCCTGAAACAGATCCCGATACTTATAGCCCGAATACACGGCGGCACCGACCATGGTTGGCATCGCCAGAAAGAACGAAAACTCCGTAGCCGCCTTACGCGACAGACCAAACAGCAACCCACCGATAATCGTCGATCCGGAGCGCGAGGTGCCCGGGATCATCGCCAGGCATTGCGCGAAACCGACCTTGAGGGCGTCGGCCCAGCGCATATCGTCAACATGCTCGACAGACACCACATGTTCCCGCTGCTCGGCCCATAACATGATGATGCCACCCACCACCAATGCCACTGCTACAGTGATTGGATTAAACAGATACTCATGGATCTTATCGGCGAATAACACCCCCAGGACCACTGCCGGAAGAAAGCCGATTAATAGATTCAAGGTGAAACGTTGTGCATTGCGTTGAGTCGGTAAGCCGGTAACGATCTCGAGAATCTTTCGACGGAACTCCCAGACAACTGCCAGGATCGCGCCCAATTGAATGATGATGTTAAAAGCCATGGCTCGCTCGCCGCCGAAGCTGAGCAAGTCCGCGACAACAATCTGGTGCCCTGTACTTGATATCGGCAAAAACTCCGTCAGACCTTCGACCATCCCTAAAACCAACACTGATATGGTTGTCCAAAGACCCATTAATTCCTCCCTCAACGACAAATACCAATGCGTCGATTTCGCTCTGATTCAACGCCAACACGAAAGTAAAGCGCATTAGACAAATTAATAAAACTCAATGTTATGAAATGTCCATGGCCAACACCACTAACATGAACGTTATATAACAGTTAATATTGGATAGTTCCGAGCCAAACAAGCGCAATCACTCGCACTTGAATCAACAAAGCCCTACCGCCTCATGGCACTCAATCAAAAAATCATGCCGCGGGAACTTTAGCGGCATGCATGGTCGTATTGATGCGAAAAACCGGGACATCGAGGCAATAGATGGCATAATGCCACGCCACGCCAGCCCACGAGACATCAATAGGCCACTAGGCCTCTTGAGCCATTGGCGAGCAAACGATCACGTGAGAATCGCCAGCAACGTTAGAAAAAGGTAACGACCGCTTGAAAAATGAGTGAAATGTTACCAATTGTCAGTCACAACCGAGAATGAGTGCTTTAACATTCAAATGCCAGCACCCATCCGAGTCAAAGCATGATGCTTACAGGGAAAATAACGACTACAGACCACAGCGACGCGAGGGAGGAGAAGGGTATTCTCACCGTTGGGCGGACCCATACGCTAGCTGAGGGCTTTAGGGAATTAGTCGCAAGCCACGTAGGCAAGGATATTGCCGTTGATGCAATGTGCTATAGCAACTCATTCAAAAAAAGCAGGAATACTGATTCATACCGTGCAATTTTTATCGTAATCGACAGCCCTCAAGCATTTGTTGAAAGCCTCACCGCGGTAGAAAATATTCGCGCCGAAAATCTGGCGTCAATAATTTTCGTAGCCATCACCGGTAGAGGCACCTACAACAAGATGAAGTATTATTTTGCCGGGGCCGACTACTGTATTAATTGCGACACTTTTGCAGACAACAAATCTGACGTACTGTCCGATTTTTTTAACAGTCCAGAATGGCAAAAAAAGCATGATTTGCTTTTGGACCCCACTCGCATGTGCCTGATTGGCGAGTATAAAAAACTGGATGTATCGTTTGCAGAAATGAAAATTCTTGAGGCTTTTTCTCAGACCAAAAACCAAATATTGAGCCATGATGAAATCGCCAGGATCATGGGGCTGAATATAAATTTTTATGACCCAAGAGCCTTGGAAAAGTCGATCAGTCGCCTTCGCGGCAAAATAAAAGGTTCTTCACGGATTGCCGGGAAAGACGCTCTTGATCTTCATGAAAAAGAACTCACTATCCCGGTAACCGTAC